>JBKPDM010000090.1:0-18127 GCA_046727895.1 Pseudomonadota bacterium
GAGATGGTGATGCCGGGCGACAACGTGACCATGAAGGTCAACCTGATCGCGCCGATCGCGATGGAGGAGGGGCTGCGCTTTGCCATCCGCGAGGGCGGCCGCACCGTCGGCGCCGGCGTCGTCGCCTCCATCATCGAGTGACGGGCGGGCGGGGCAGGCGGAGCAGAAGAGGCGCCGAGCGGGCGCCGGGGGTGAGCGATGGCGATGGACACTCAGAACATTCGAATCCGCTTGCGGGCGTTCGATCACCGCGTGCTCGACCTGTCGGCGCGCGAGATCGTGAGCACGGCCAAGCGGACCGGGGCCCGCGTGCGCGGCCCGATCCCGCTGCCGACCCGGACCGAGCGGGTGACCGTCCTGCGCTCGCCGCACGTCGACAAGAAGTCGCGCGAGCAGTTCGAGATCCGCACCCACAAGAGGCTGCTCGACATCGTCGATCCGACGCCGCAGACCGTGGACGCGCTGATGAAGCTCGACCTCGCGGCGGGCGTCGACGTCGAGATCAAGGTCTGAGCGGTCGGCGGGCCGGGCGAGGGGGCGATGGCAATGCGAACCGGACTGCTGGCCGAGAAGCTCGGCATGACCCGCCTCTTCGAGGAGGACGGCAGCCACTGCCCGGTCACCGTGCTCCGCGTGGCGGAGTGCGAGGTGGTCGCGGCGCGCCGCCCGGAGCGGGACGGCTACTCTGCCCTCCAGATCGGCGTCGGTAAGGCCAAGACCAAGAACGTGACCAAGCCGATGCGCGGTCATTTCGCCAAGGCGAAGGTCGCGCCCAAGGCCAGGCTCGCCGAGTTCCGGGTCAGCGAGGACGCGCTGCTCGAGCCGGGGACGGCGCTGACGGTCGCGCATTTCGTGATCGGCCAGTTCGTCGACGTCGCCGGCACCAGCATCGGCAAGGGCTTCGCCGGCGCGATGAAGCGTTGGGGCTTCAAGGGCCTGAGAGCCAGCCACGGCGTCTCGATCTCGCACCGCTCGCATGGCTCGACCGGCAACCGCCAGGACCCGGGCAAGGTGTTCAAGGGCAAGAAGATGGCCGGCCATATGGGCAATCGCCGGGTCACGGTGCAGAACCTCGAGGTGGTCGGCATCGACGAGGAGCGCGGTCTGGTCCTGGTCAAGGGCGGCGTGCCCGGCGCCCGGGGCGGCTATGTGCGCATCTCTGATGCGGTCAAGCGCGCTCTGCCCAAGGAGGCGCCCTATCCGGCCGGTGTGGTCGCGGCTGCGGGCGTGGCCGAAGCATCGGCCGGCGCGCCGGCGTCCGATCAGGCGTCGTCCGACGCGGGGCCGGCCACCTCCGACCTCGACGGCGGCGAGGAGTAGCCCGATGCAGGTGGCCGTCACCACGCTCGAGCAGGGCGATGCTGGCACGATCGAGCTCGATCCGGCGGTGTTCGGGCAGCCCTTGCGCGGCGACATCCTGCATCAGGTCGTGCGCTGGCAGCTGGCCAAGCGGCGCCAGGGCACCCACAAGGCGAAGACCCGCGGAGAGGTCAAGGCGACCACGCGCAAGATGTACAAGCAGAAGGGCACCGGGCGGGCGCGCCATGGCGCCGCGAGCGTTCCCCAGTTCCGGGGCGGCGGCAAGGCTTTCGGACCAACGCCGCGCGACCACGCCATCGATCTGCCGAAGAAGGTGCGCCGGCTCGGTCTCAAGATCGCGCTCTCGAGCAAGCTGGCCGAGGGCAAGCTCGTCGTGCTCGAGCAGGCCACGTTGGTCGAGCCCAAGACCAAGCAGCTGGCCGAGCGGCTCGGAAAGCTGGGCTGGAGCTCGGTCCTGCTGATCGACGACGCCGAGTTCGACACCAACCTCGAGCGTGCCGCGCGCAATCTGATCGGCGTGCAGCTGCTGCCGGCGGCGGGGGCCAACGTCTACGACATCATGCGCCGGGACGTGCTGGCGCTCACCAGGGCAGCGGTCCGGCAGCTGGAGGAGCGGCTGGTATGAACCGGGAACAGATGTACGACCTGATTCTGGGGCCGGTGATCACGGAGAAGTCGACCCAGGGGACGGAGCACAATCAGGTGACCTTCCGGGTCCGCCGGGAAGCGACCAAGCCCGAGGTCAAGGCCGCCGTCGAGGGCTTGTTCGGGGTCAAGGTGAAGGCGGTCAACACCTTGAACCGCAAGGGCAAGGTCAAGCGGTTCCGTGGTCGCCCCGGCAAGCGCAGCGACGTCAAGAAGGCGATCGTGACGCTCGAGGAAGGCCACAGCATCGACATTACGACGGGCGTGTGAGAGCGGAGCGGGGACATCGGTCATGGCATTGAAGAGCTACAAGCCGGTCACGCCGTCGCTGCGCCAGCTGGTGCTGGTCGACCGCTCGGAGCTGTGGAAGGGCAAGCCGGTCAAGCGCCTGACCGAAGGGCTGAGCAAGAGCGGTGGGCGCAACAACCTCGGCCGGATCACCGCCTGGCACCGCGGTGGCGGCCACAAGCGCCGCTACCGGCTGATCGACTTCAAGCGTCGCAAGTTCGGCGTGGTCGGCACGGTCGAGCGCCTCGAATACGACCCGAACCGCTCGGCCTTCATCGCGCTGATCCGCTACGAGGACGATGAGCTGGCCTACATCCTGGCGCCGCAACGGCTGCAGGCGGGCGACCGGGTGATCGCGGACGAGCGGGTCGACGTCAAGGCCGGCAATGCGGCGCCGCTCAGGAGCATTCCGATCGGCACGATCGTGCACAATGTCGAGATGAAGCCCGGCAAGGGCGGCCAGCTGGCTCGCGCGGCGGGCACCTACGTGCAGCTGGTCGGGCGCGATGGCGACTACGCTCAGCTCCGCCTGTCCTCGGGCGAGATCCGGCGGGTGCGCGCCGAGTGCATGGCGTCGATCGGCGCCGTCTCGAATCCCGATCACCAGAACACCAACCTCGGCAAGGCGGGCCGCATGCGCTGGCTTGGCTGGCGGCCCATCGTGCGTGGCGTGGCGATGAATCCGATCGATCATCCGCACGGTGGCGGCGAGGGCCGGACCTCCGGCGGCCGGCATCCGGTGACGCCCTGGGGCAAGCCGACCAAGGGCGCACGGACGCGGCGCAACAAGAAGACGACGCCGATGATCGTCCGCTCGCGCCATCTCGCGAAGAAGAGGGGAGGAGGCTGAGCCGTGCCCCGCTCGGTGTGGAAGGGTCCGTTCGTCGACGGCTATCTGCTGACCAAGGCGGAGAAAGCGCGGCAGTCGACCCGCAGTGAGATCATCAAGACCTGGTCGCGCCGCTCGACGATCGTGCCCGAATTCGTCGGCCTGACCTTTGCGGTGTACAACGGCCACAAGTTCCTCCCGGTCTACGTCACCGAGAACATGGTTGGCCACAAGCTCGGCGAGTTCTCGCCGACCCGGACCTACCATGGTCACGGCGCCGACAAGAAGGCGCGGCGGCGCTGAAGGCCGGGCGCGAAGCGAGTGCAGGAGTGAGCGATGGGTAAGCCCAAACGCGAGCGCGCTCTGTCCGACAGCCAGGCGATGGCGGCAGCGCGCCTGCTGCGAACCAGCCCGCGCAAGCTCAATCTGGTCGCGCAGCTGATCCGCGGTCTCAAGGCCGAGCAGGCGCTCAACCAGCTGAGCTTCAGCCGGCGGCGGATCGCGCGCGACGTCCGCAAGGTACTGATGTCGGCGATCGCCAACGCCGAGAACAATCACGACCTCGATGTCGATCGCCTGGTGGTGAGCGAGGCGACCGTGGGCAAGTCCCTGGTGCTGAAGCGCTTCCGGCCGCGCGCGCGCGGCCGGGTCGGGCGGATCGCGAAGCCGTTCTCACGGCTGCGGATCGTGGTCGAGGAGCGCGAGGAGGCGGCCTGATGGGACACAAGGTCAACCCGGTCGGGCTCAGGCTCGGCATCAACCGGACCTGGGATTCGCGCTGGTACGCCGACGGTCAGTATCGCGACCTGCTGCTCGAGGATCTCAAGATCCGCGACTACCTGCACAAGCGCCTGAAGCAGGCCGGGATCAGCAAGGTCGTGATCGAGCGCCCGGCCAAGAAGGCGCGGATTTCGCTCTACACGGCGCGGCCGGGGGTGGTGATCGGCAAGAAGGGCCAGGAGATCGAGGCGCTGCGCAAAGAGCTGGCCAAGATGACCAGCGCCGACGTCCACCTGAACATCGTCGAAATCCGCAAGCCGGAGATCGACGCCCGCCTGGTGGCCGAGAACATCGCTCAGCAGCTCGAGCGGCGGGTCACCTTCCGGCGCGCCATGAAGCGGGCCGTGCAGTCGGCGATGCGGCTCGGCGCGCACGGCATCCGCGTCAGCTGCTCGGGCCGGCTCGGCGGCGCCGAGATCGCCCGCAGCGAGTGGTATCGCGAGGGTCGGGTGCCGCTGCACACCCTGCGCGCCGACATCGACTTCGGCCGCGCCACGGCGTTCACGCCCTACGGCACCAACGGGATCAAGGTCTGGGTGTTTCGGGGCGAGATCCTGGAGCACGACCCCTCGGCCCACGACAAGCGGCTCAGCGAGTCGGCCGCGGTGCGCACCTGAGCGGAGGCGGCAGCCATGATGCAGCCCAAGCGGACCAAGTACCGCAAGCGTCACAAGGGCCGCAATGACGGTCTGACCAAGGCCGGCGCCGAGCTGAACTTCGGCGCCTTCGGCATGAAGGCGACCACCAACGCGCGGGTCACGGCGCGCCAGATCGAGGCCGCGCGCCGTGCGATCACCCGGCATCTGAAGCGCGCCGGGCGAATCTGGATCCGCATCTTCCCGGACATCCCGGTGACCAAGAAACCGGCCGAGGTCCGGATGGGCAAGGGCAAGGGCTCGGTCGAATACTGGGTGGCGCCGGTCAAGGCGGGGCGGATCATGTTCGAGATCGACGGCGTCCCCGGGCCGCTGGCCCAGGAGGCGATCCGGCGCGGCGCCGCCAAGCTGCCGCTGCGTACCCGCTTCGTGGCGCGGGTCGGCGAGGAGATCGGCGGATGAAACCGGCGGAGCTGCGCGCCAAGGGCGCCGAGGAGCTGCGCGAGCAGCTGCTGCAGTTGAAGAAGGAGCAGTTCAACTTGCGCTTTCAGAAGGCGAGCGGCCAGCTCGAGCACACCAGTCGCGTGCGCGAGGTGCGGCGCGACATCGCCCGCATCAAGACCATCCTCGCCGAGCAGCGGGCGACGGCGGGCTGAGGAGCACGAGCATGCCGCGACGGGTTCTCCAGGGTACCGTGGTCAGCGACAAGAGCGACAAGACGATCATCGTGCGGGTCGAGCGTCGGGTCATGCACCCGAGGTACAAGAAGTACATCAGCCGCTCCAAGAAATACGCCGCGCACGACGAGGGCAATCGCTACAAGATCGGCGACATGGTCCGGATTCGGGAGTGCCGGCCGATCTCCAAGAGCAAGCGGTGGGAAGTGGTATGGGAACCGGCCGGCTGAGGCGGCCGGTTCGGTAGGCGGGGACCGGGGCCATGATCCAGTCGGAGTCCTATCTCGAAGTCGCGGACAACTCGGGCGCGCGTCAGGTGCAGTGCATCCGCGTGCTCGGCGGCTCGCGCCGCAGGTGGGCCTCGATCGGCGACGTGATCGTGGTCGCGGTCAAGGAAGCGATCCCGCGCGGCAAGGTGAAGAAGGGCGACGTGCACCGTGCGGTCATCGTGCGCACCGCGAAGGAGATTCACCGCCCCGACGGCAGCGCGATCCGCTTCGATCGCAACGCTGCCGTGCTGATCAATCCGCAGGGCGAGCCGATCGGCACGCGGATCTTCGGGCCGGTGACGCGCGAGCTGCGGGCCAAGCGCTTCATGAAGATCATCTCGCTGGCGCCGGAAGTCCTCTGAGCGCGCCAGCAAAGCTGATGGCGAAGACGTAGTCTCATGGCGAGGAAATTCCGCATCAAGAAGGGTGACCGGGTCGTCGTGATCACCGGTCGCGATCGGGGCAAGCAGGGCGAGGTCCTGCGGGTTCTGCGCAAGGACGAGCGCCTGATCGTGCAGGGCGTCAACATGGTTCGCCGTCACCAGCGCCCGAGCGCGGGTCATCCCGGCGGGATCATCGACAAGGAGGCGTCGATCCACCTCTCCAACGTCGCCCACGTCGATCCCGCCAGCAACCGGCCGACCCGGGTCGGCCACAAGCTTCTCGAGGACGGGCGCAAGGTGCGGTTCGCCAAGCGCTCGGGCGAAGTGATCGACCGCTAGGAGGCGTGGCGATGGCGCGCTTGCACGAGCACTATCAGCAGGTTGTGCGGGGCGAGCTGCAAAAGCAGTTCAACTACGCCAATCCGATGCAGATCCCCAAGCTCGAGAAGATCGTGGTCAACATGGGCGTGGGCGAGGCGACCCAGGATCAGAAGAAGCTGCAGACGGCGCAGAACGAGCTGGCCCTGATCAGCGGCCAGAAGCCCGCGGTCTGCCGGGCCCGCAAGTCGGTCGCCAACTTCAAGCTGCGCCAGGGCATGGCGATCGGCTGCAAGGTCACGCTGCGCCGGCAGCGGATGTACGAATTTCTCGACCGGTTGATCAACATCGCCCTGCCACGGGTGCGGGATTTCCGAGGCGTATCTCCAAAAAGTTTCGATGGAAGAGGCAATTACGCGCTTGGCCTGAAAGAGCAGATCATCTTTCCGGAGATCAACTACGACGACGTCGACGAGATCCGCGGCATGGATGTGATCATCTGCACGACCGCGCAGAGCGACCGGGAGGCGCGGGCGCTGCTCGAGCACTTCCGCATGCCGTTTGCGAGTTGAGGCGAGGCGTAAGGAGCGAGGCGTATGGCGAAGAAGAGTGCCATCGAGAAGAACCGCAATCGGCGCAAGCTGGTCGACCGCTATGCGAGCCGGCGCGCGGAGCTGCGGGCAATCGTCAAGGATCGTAAGCGGGAGCCCGAGGAGCGGTTCGAGGCCACGCTGCTGCTGGCCCGAATGCCCCGCAACAGCACCCGGGTCCGGCTGCGCAACCGGTGCTCGCTGACCGGGCGGCCGCGTGGCTACCATCGGAAGTTCGGTCTGTCGCGGATCGCGCTGCGTGAGCTGGGTTCGAGCGGGCAGATCCCGGGCCTGATCAAGGCGAGCTGGTAGGCGGGGCGCCGGGAAGCGAGAGGGGAGGTTGCGGATGTCGCTGAGCGATCCCTTGGGCGATATGCTGACCCGGATTCGGAACGGTCAGTCGGCGCACAAGACCGCGGTCAACAGCCCGGCATCGAGACTGCGCGTCAATGTCCTGGAAGTGCTGCGGCGCGAGGGCTACATCCGTGGCTACCGGCGCGAGGAGACCGGCCACGGCGAGCTTTCGATCGAGCTCAAATATCATAATGGCGAACCGGTGATCCGGGAGCTCAGGCGGGTCTCGAAGCCCGGCCGGCGGGTCTATTCCGGCGTCAAGGATCTGCCGCGGGTGTACAACGGTCTCGGCATCGCCATCCTGTCGACGCCACGCGGGGTGATGTCGGACGCCGAAGCGCGTGAGGCGCATGTCGGCGGCGAGGTCCTCTGCACGGTGTTCTGATCATGTCACGAATTGGCAAACATCCGGTCAAGGTGCCGGCCGGCGTCAAGGTGGCCCTCGAGGGCCAGACCCTGAGCGTATCGGGCCGGCTCGGTGAGCTGCGCCGCAGCCTGCCGCCCGAGGTGCAGCTCAGCCACGAGGATGACGCGATCACCGTGCGGCCGCGCGGCGAGGACAAGCGTGCCCGCGCGATGTGGGGCCTGTCGCGCACCCTGGTCGCCAACATGGTGAACGGCGTCGCCAGCGGTTTCACGCGCAAGCTGGTGATCAGCGGGGTCGGCTATCGGGCGGCGCTCGACGGCAAGATTCTCAATCTCCAGCTCGGTTACAGCCACGACATCAAATACGCGATCCCCGACGACATCGACGTCCAGTGCGAGAGCCCGACCGCGATCTCGATCACCGGCGCGGATCGGCAGCGGGTCGGGCAGATTGCCGCCGAGCTGCGCGCGTTCCGCAAGCCCGAGCCCTACAAGGGCAAGGGCATTCGCTACGACGACGAGGTCATATTGCGCAAGGAAGGCAAGAAGAAGTAGGCCCATGGTCAAGCCAGCTGAGCGCTTCTCGCGTCGCCGGCGGCGCACCCGTTCCGCGCTGCGCCGGCGCAATCACGGCCGGGCGCGGCTGTCGGTGTTCCGCTCGAGCAAGCACATCTACGCCCAGGTGATCGACGATGAGGCCGGACGCACCGTCGCGGCCGCCTCGACCCTGGACAAGACGCTGCGCGAGCAGCTTAAGAAGGGCGCTGACCGTACTGCTGCCGAGCAGGTCGGTCGTCTCGTGGCCGAGCGCGCCAAAGCGGCCGGTGTCGAGGCGGTGGTGTTCGATCGCGGCGCCTATCGGTATCATGGCCGGGTCAAGGCGCTGGCCGAGGCCGCCCGGACCGCCGGGCTCGTCTTCTAAGGCCGGAAGGGAACAGCATGCGACGCACGAGCAGCGCGATACGGGCCGGCGGCGATGATCGCGGCGAGGGCGACCTCATCGACCGCCTGGTCAACATCAATCGCGTCGCCAAGGTGGTCAAGGGTGGCCGCCGCTTCGGTTTCTCGGCCCTGGTGGTCGTGGGCGACGGTAAGGGCCGGGTCGGCTACGGCAGCGGCAAGGCGCGCGAAGTGCCCGAGGCCGTGCGCAAGGCGACCGAGCAGGCCAAACGGAGCATGATCCGGGTGCCGCTGCGTCAGGGGCGCACCCTGCATCACGACGTCCAGGGTCACTTCGGCGCCGGCCGCGTGGTGCTGCGAGTCGCCCCCCCGGGGACCGGGATCATCGCCGGCGGGCCGATGCGCGCCGTGTTCGAGGCGCTCGGTATCGGCGACGTGGTCGCGAAATCGCTCGGCACCTCGAACCCCCACAACATGGTCAAGGCGACCTTCGATGCTCTCAACAGCATGATGTCGCCGCGCGCGGTCGCGGCCAAGCGCGGCAAGAAGGTCGGCGACATCGTCGGCCGGCGCGACGGCGGCGGCGAGAGTGGCCGGGCGGAGCCGGCATGATGACGGACAAGCGGATTCGCGTCACCCAGACGGCCAGCCCGATCGGGCGCCACTGGCGCCAGCGGGCGAACCTGATCGGCCTGGGCCTGAACAAGATCGCGCGCTCGAAGATCCTGGCCGACACGCCGGCGGTGCGCGGCCGGATCAATCAGGTCCGGCACCTGGTCCGGGTCGAACCGGTCGACGAGGAACCGGCCGAGACATAGAGAAGGCGGGGCGATGAAACTGAACCAACTGACACCCGGCCCGGGCACCCGGCGCGCGCGCAAGCGGCTGGGTCGAGGCATCGGGTCGGGCACCGGCAAGACCTCGGGCCGCGGCCACAAGGGCCAGGGGGCGCGCGCGGGCTCGGCGACCCGGACCTTCGAAGGCGGCCAGATGCCGATCTATCGCCGCCTGCCCAAGCGCGGCTTCCACAATCTGTTCCGCAAGGTCCACGTGCCGGTCAATCTGGATCGCCTGCAGGCCGCGGTCGATGCCGGACGAATCGATCCGGCCAAGCCGGTCGACCTCTTGACGCTGCGCGCTGCCGGACTGATCTCCAAACGGCGCGACGGGGTCCGCCTGCTCGCCCGCGGCGAGCTGACCAGCCCGCTGACCATCGAGGTGGACAGCGCCTCGAAGGCCGCCATGGCCGCGGTCGAGAAGGCGGGTGGCAGGCTGATCCTGCGGCAGGCGGCGGCCGAGCCGCCGGCGAGCGAGTAAGCGGAGGCCCGCCATGGCATCGATGGCCGAGCAGCTGGCGGCGAACATCAATCTCGGCGCGTTCAGCAAGGCGACCGAGCTCAAGAAGCGGCTCTGGTTCGCGCTCGGCTGCCTGGTCGTCTACCGCTTCGGCACCTACATCCCGCTGCCGGGCATCGACCCGGTGGTGATGGCGCAGATCTTCGAGCGCAACGCCGGCGGCATCATGGGCATGTTCAACATGTTCGCCGGCGGCGCGCTCAAGCGCATGTCGATCTTCGCGCTGGGCATCCTGCCTTACATCTCGGCCTCGATCATCATGCAGCTGATGACCGCGGTCTCACCGACCATCGAGCAGCTGAAGAAGGAAGGCGAGGTCGGGCGCAAGAAGATCAACCAGTACACCCGCTATCTGACCGTCGTGCTGTCGGCGTTCCAGGGTTACGGCCTCGCGGTCGGACTGGAGGCGATGAGCGGTCCCTCGGGCAGCGCGGTGCTCGATCCGGGCTGGTATTTCCGCATCACCGCCGTGGTCACCATCGTCGGCGGCACGCTGTTCCTGATGTGGCTCGGCGAGCAGATCACCGCGCGCGGCGTCGGCAACGGCATCTCGCTGATCATCTTCACCGGCATCATCGCCCAGCTGCCGGCGGCGCTCGCCAGCACCCTGGAGCTTGGCCGTACGGGCGCCCTCTCGACCCTCCTGATCATCTTTCTCATCGTCATGGTCGTGGCGGTGATCACATTTATCGTGTTCATGGAGCGCAGCCAGCGGCGGATCCTGGTTCAGTATCCCAAACGCCAGCATGGCAACCGGATGTTCGGCGGCGAGAGCTCGCATCTGCCGCTCAAGATCAACGTCTCGGGCGTGATCCCGCCGATCTTCGCGAGCTCGCTGCTGCTGATGCCGGCGACCATGGCGAGCTTCGGCGGGGCGGGCGGACCCGAGTGGCTGGCGACCATCTCCGCGATGCTCGGCCGCGGCCAGCCGCTGCACATGCTGCTGTACGTCGGCCTGATCGTGTTTTTCGCCTTTTTCTACACATCTATTGTGTTTAATCCGCAGGATACCGCCGAGAACCTGCGCAAGCACGGCGGCTTCATTCCGGGCATCCGGCCGGGTCAGCGCACCGCCGAGTATCTCGACTACGTGCTCACGCGCCTGACCGCGGTCGGCGCGCTTTATCTCTCCGGCGTCTGCCTCCTGCCCGAGATCCTGATCTCGCAATACGCCGTGCCGTTCTACTTCGGCGGCACGAGCCTCCTGATCGTGGTCTCGGTGACCATGGACACCACGGCCCAGATCCAGTCGCATCTGATCGCTCATCAGTACGAGGGCCTGATCAGGAAGGCGCGGCTGCGCGGTGCGAGGCGATCATGAACCTGGTCCTGCTCGGGCCGCCCGGCGCCGGCAAGGGGACCCAGGCCGAGCGGATCAAGACCCGCTACGGGCTCGCGCACCTTTCGACCGGCGACATGCTGCGCGAAGCCGTGGCTGCGGGCACCGAGGTTGGCCGGCAGGCCAAGGCGATCATGGACGCCGGGCGGCTGGTGCCGGATGACGTCATGATCCGCCTGGTGGCCGAGCGGGTCGCCCAGCCCGACTGCGCCAACGGGTTCATTCTGGACGGCTTCCCGCGCACGCTGGCTCAGGCCGAGGCGCTCGACCGCCTGCTCGCCGAGCGCGACCTGCGGCTGGATGCGGTCGTCGAGTTCGAGGTCGACGACGAGGCTCTGGTCGAACGGATCTCGGGCCGCTTCGCCTGCGCCAAATGCGGCGCCAACTACCACGACCGCTTCCGGCCGACAAAGACCGAGGGGGTCTGCGACGTCTGCGGCAGCACTGAGTTCGTGCGCCGCCAGGACGACAACGCCGCGACCGTGCGCGCCCGCCTCGATGCCTATCACGCGCAGACCGCGCCGCTGCTGCCGTACTATCGGAACAAGGGGTTGCTGGTGAGTGTAGATGGGATGGCCGAGATCGATCGGGTAACCGACGAGCTTTTCAAGACAATCGATGGCGCGACGCGTTGACAGAGCCATCGCGATCCCTATAATCGCGCGGCTTTTGCGCGGGGCGATCAATACCTACATTTAGGGCGGTCGCGAGCGGCTGACCGCCTGGCGTGGCCCGGGACGAACACGAGGAGAGTTGCACGTGGCGCGGATCGCCGGAGTGAACATCCCGAGCGGCAAGCCGGTAGGCATCGCTCTGACCTATATCTTCGGCATCGGCCGGAGCAGCTCGGAGAAGATCCTGGCCACGGCCGACATTCCGTTCGGCCGCCGGGTCAACGAGTTATCGGACGCCGAAGTGGGGCGCCTGCGCGAGACCATCGACCGGCAGTACCGGGTCGAGGGCGATCTGCGACGCGATGTCGCCATGAACATCAAGCGCCTGATGGACCTCGGCTGCTATCGGGGCCTGCGCCATCGCAAGGGCCTGCCGGTCCACGGTCAGCGGACCCACACCAACGCCCGGACCCGCAAGGGCCCCTCGCGGCCGATCGCCGGCAAGAAGAAGGTGAAGAAGTAAGCCCATGGCCAAGGATACCAGCCCCCGCCTGCGCCGCCGCGAGCGCAAGAACATCTCCTCCGGCGTGGCCCATGTGAGCGCCAGCTTTAACAACACCATGATCACCATCACCGACGCCCAGGGCAACGCGATCGCCTGGTCGTCGGCCGGCAGCCAGGGCTTCCGGGGCTCGCGCAAATCGACCCCGTTCGCGGCCCAGGTCGCCGCCGAGCAGGCCGGTCGCAAGGCCATGGAGCATGGCATGAAGACCCTCGAGGTGGAGGTCCGCGGCCCTGGTTCGGGGCGCGAGTCGGCGCTTCGCGCCCTGCAGGGCGTCGGCTTCACGATCACCTCGATCCGCGACGTGACCCCGATCCCCCACAACGGCTGTCGGCCGCGCAAGCGGCGCCGCGTCTAGGGGCGAGGTCGCGCCGGCCGCCCGTCACCCGAATGTACCTTCGGCCGGGTTTCCCGTTCGGCAGCGGAACCCCGGGGTTCTCGTGAACTGTTGCCCAGACTCGAACGATTTCGAGGTATCCCCGTGATCCAGAAGAACTGGCAGGAACTGATCAAGCCCCCCAAGCTCGAGGTGCTTCCCGGAGTGCACCCGGACCGCGAGGCGACCGTCGTCGCGGAGCCGCTCGAGCGGGGCTTCGGTGTCACCCTCGGCAACGCCTTGCGCCGGGTGCTGCTCTCCTCGCTGCAGGGAGCGGCGATCACCGCCGCCCAGATCGACGGCGTGCTGCACGAGTTCTCGACCATCTCGGGCGTGCGCGAGGACGTCACCGACATCGTCCTCAATCTGAAGGCGCTGGCGATTCGCCTGCACAGCGACACGCCCAAGCGCATGTATCTCAAGGTGCGCGGACCCGCCGTGGTCACGGCCGGCATGATCGAGGCCGGCCACGACATCGAGATCATGGACCCCGACCACGTCATCTGCCACCTCGACGAGGAGGCGGAGCTGAACATCGAGATGACCGCGCGGGTCGGGCGCGGCTACGTCCCGGCGGCGCAGAACAAGTCCGAAGACGCGCCGATCGGCCTGATCGCGATCGACGCCATCTACAGCCCGGTGCGCAAAGTCGCCTACCGGGTCGATCACGCCCGCGTCGGCCAGGTCACCGACTACGACAAGCTGACCATGCAGGTCGAGACCAACGGCTCGGTCACGCCCGAGGATGCGGTGGCACTCGCGGCGCGCATTCTCCAGGATCAGCTGCAGCTGTTCATCAACTTCGAGGAGCCGCGCGCCGCGAGCGCGGGCGAGGCGAAGCCGGAGCTGCCGTTCAACCCGCATCTGCTGCGCAAGGTCGACGAGCTGGAGCTCTCGGTCCGCTCGGCCAACTGCCTCAAGAACGACAACATCGTCTACATCGGCGATCTGGTGCAGAAGACCGAGGCCGAGATGCTGCGCACGCCGAACTTCGGCCGCAAGTCCCTGAACGAGATCAAGGAGGTCCTGGCGCACATGGGGCTCTCGCTCGGCATGGAGGTGCCTGGCTGGCCGCCGGACAACATCGAGGATCTCGCCCGCCGGATCGAGGAGCCGTATTGAGGCCGCCCGCACGGCGCCGGCGGGGGCCTCCGAGCAGGGGAGTGGGAGAGGGCCGATGCGTCATCGTCTGAGCGGTCGCAAGCTGAACCGGACCGCGAGCCATCGCAGGGCGATGTTCGCGAACATGGCGATGGCGCTGGTCAAGCATGAGCAGATCACGACGACGCTGCCCAAGGCGAAGGAGCTGCGCCGCTACGTCGAGAAGCTGGTGACGCTCGGCAAGCGGGGCGATCTGCACGCGCGCCGCCTGCTGATCGCCAAGACCCGCGATCATGGCACAGCGACCAAGCTGATCGACGTGCTGGGGCCGCGCTACGAAGGTCGGCCGGGCGGTTACACGCGGGTCCTCAAGGCGGGCTTTCGCTACGGCGACAATGCGCCCATGGCAATCATCGAGTTCGTCGAGCGCGACGTTTCGGCCAAGGGCAAGGATTCCGGGCCGCCCCCGCGCCGGGGCGATCAGGACGAGACCGAAGCCGCAGCCGCCTGAGGCGGCGGCCCGCGCGCGCTCGACCGCAACTGGCTCGGCGCCACACGGCCGCCGGGCCAAAGGGTGGCGTGCGGCGACGAGCCGCCCGCGCTGGCGGCCGTGGGTCGCTGCGGTCGGGCTGGTAGCATCGTTCGGCTCCGGGCCGGCGGGCGGCGCTACGGCGGCGCCGGAGGTGCCGCGCTCGCGTGAGCAGATTACGCTCTCCTTCGCGCCAGTGGTGCAGCAGGCTGCGCCGGCCGTGGTCAATATCTACACCCACAAGGATCTGCCAGCTCAGCCGCTCGATCCGTTCGCCTCGGACCCGTTCTTTCGCCACTTCTTCGGCGACCTCGGCGGGCGGCGGGCGCCGCCGCGCATGGAAAACTCCCTCGGCTCGGGCGTGATCATCCGCGCAGACGGGCTGATCGTCACCAATTTCCACGTGGTCAAGGACGCCGATCAGGTGGTCGTCGTGCTCTCGGACCGGCGCGAGTTCCCGGCCGAGGTGATCGGCGGCGACGAAGCGGCAGACCTCGCTTTGCTGCGCATCGACGCCAGGGACGGCCTGCCGACCTTGCCGATCGGCGATTCGGACACGCTCGAGGTCGGCGACCTGGTGTTGGCGATCGGCAACCCGTTCGGAATCGGCCAGACGGTCACCAGCGGCATCGTCTCGGCGCTCGCCCGCACGACCCCGGGGGCGGGCTCCGATCTGTCCTTCATCCAGACCGATGCCGCGATCAACCCCGGCAACTCGGGCGGCGCGCTCGTAGCCCTGGACGGCAAGCTGATCGGCATCAACACCGCGATCTTCACCCGCGGTGGCGGCGGCTCGATCGGGATCGGCTTTGCGATCCCGGTCAATCTGGTCAAGGCGCTGGTCCGCTCGGTCGATGCGGGCGGCAAGGACCTCGCGCGCGCCTGGCTCGGCGCCGCTATCCAGCCGGTCGATGCCGATCTGGCGACCACGCTCGGGCTCAGCCATCCGGTCGGGGTTCTCGTCAACCGGGTCGAGCCGGACGGTCCGGCGGCGCGCGCCGGCCTCGCCCAGGGCGATGTGATCCTCGCGGTCGACGGGCGCGAGGTGCTCGATCCCAAGGCGCTCGGGTTCCGGCTCGCGATCGCGCCGCTCGGTGGCGAGGCCGATCTCCAGGTGTGGCGCGCCGGCCGCACGCTCGATGCGCGTCTGCCGCTGGAGACGGCGCCCTATCAGCCGGCACCGGACGCGACCAGACTCGACGGCCGGCAGCCGCTCGCCGGCGCGACCGTCGCCAATCTGTCGCCCGGGCTGGACCAGGACCTCGGCATCGACATGTTCACGCGCGGCGTCGTGGTGCTCGAGGTCGAGCGCGGCAGTCCGGCAGAGCTGCTCCGCCTCAGGCGCGGCGACCTGGTGACCGGGATCGACGACCAGACCATCGAGAACGCGCACCAGCTGAAGGACGTGCTCGAGAGAGCGCGGCCGCCCTGGCGGCTCGAGATCGAGCGCGAGGGTCAGCGCGTCGCCGTGGTGATCGGCGGATGAGCGATCTGTTCGAGGGCGCCGGGGACGCCGCCCGCGCGCCGGCGGTCCGGGCGAGCCAGCCGCTGGCCGATCGCCTTCGGCCGAGGACACTGGACGAGCTGGTCGGCCAGGACCATCTCCTCGGCCCGGAGACCCCGCTCGGGCGCATGTTCGCCCGCGGCCAGCTCAGCTCGATCATCCTCTGGGGCCCGCCGGGCAGCGGCAAGACCACGCTCGCCCGCCTCCTCGCGAGCCGCCTCGGGCAGCCGCTGGTAGCGCTCTCGGCCGTGATGTCGGGGGTCGCCGATCTGCGCAGGGTCTATGAGCAGGCGCGGGCGCGCCGCCAGACCGGCCAGAGCACCCTCCTCTTCATCGACGAGATCCACCGCTTCAATCGTGCCCAGCAGGACGGCCTGCTCGCCCAGGTCGAAGACGGCACCGTGACGCTGATCGGCGCCACGACCGAGAATCCCTCCTTTGCGCTGACCGGGGCCCTTCTGTCGCGCTGCCAGGTGCTGGTCCTGAAGCGCCTGGACGAGGCTGCGCTCGAAGCCCTGATCGGACGGGCCGAGAGGGCGCTCGGGCATCCGCTGCCGCTCGATGCCGAGGCACGGGCGCGTCTGAGCGAGCTCGCCGACGGCGACGGCCGCTATCTCCTGAACATGATCGAGAACCTCGCCGATCTGCCGCCCCGACCCGAGCTCGATCCGGCGGGCCTCGCCCATATCCTGCAGCGGCGGATGCCGCTCTACGACCGCCAGCAGGAGGCGCACTACAATCTGATCAGCGCGCTGCACAAGTCGGTCCGCGGCTCCGATCCGGACGCCGCGCTCTACTGGCTCGCGCGCATGCTGCTGGGCGGCGAGGATCCCCGCTACATCGCCCGCCGGCTGGTCCGGATGGCATCGGAGGACATCGGCCTGGCCGACCCAGGCTCTCTGTCGCTCGCGATCGCGGCGAGCCAGGCCTACGAGCAGCTCGGCAGTCCCGAGGGCGAACTGGCGCTTGCGGAATGCACCGTCCACCTCGCCTGCGCGCCCAAGTCCAATGCCGTCTACCGGGCGTTCGGCGAGGCCATGCAGGCGGCAAGGGAGAGCGGCTCGCTGATGCCGCCGCTGCACATCCTGAACGCGCCGACCCGGCTGATGAAGCAGCTGGGCTACGGGCGGGACTACGCCTACGACCACGATGCGCCCGAGCGCTTCTCCGGCCAGAACTACTTCCCTGACGGCATGGAACGGCCGAGCTTCTATCAGCCGACCGGGGAGGGTGAAGAGGCCGCGCTCAGGCGAAAGCTCGCGGGCTGGGCGAAGCTGCGGCGCGAGCGCGGCGCCGGATGAGCGGCGTCGAGCTGCGCGCGGTCGGCGCCGACGAGGCCGACCTTCGCCTCGATCGCTGGTTCCGGCGGCACTTTCCCGCGCTCAGCCACGGCCGCCTGCAGAGACTGCTCCGAACCGGGCAGGTTCGGGTCGACGGCCGGCGCGCGCCGGCGAATGCCCGTCTGCGCCCCGGTCAGACGATTCGCATCCCGCCGCTTGCGGGTGCCGCGCCCGAACCCGGATCCGCGAGAACCGCGCCTGATCGGCCGCAGGCCGCGGACGCTGAGGCGTTGCGAGCGCTGATCCTCGCCGAGGACGACGCGCTCATCGTCCTGAACAAGCCGCCCGGGCTCGCGGTCCAGGGCGGCACCGGGACCAGGCGGCACATCGACGGCATGTTGGCGGCGCTTGCGGCCGGCGGCGAGCGCCCGCGCCTGGTGCACCGCCTCGATCGCGACACGAGCGGGCTTCTGGTGATCGCCAGGACCGCGCGCGCGGCGGCGAAGCTGACCGAGGCGTTCCGCCGCCATCGGGTCGAGAAGCTGTACTGGGCGCTGGTGCTGGGCCGCCCGACGCCGGCCGAGGGCGTGATCGATCGGCCGCTGGCCAAGCAGGCCGGCGCGCGCGGCGAGCGGGTCGCCAATGCCGCGGACGGTCTCGCCGCCCGCACGCGCTACCGGACCGTGGCCCGCGCCGGCAAGGTCGCGAGCTGGCTCGCGCTGCAACCGCTGACCGGGCGCACCCATCAGCTGCGGGTCCATTGCGCCCTGCTCGGCGCGCCGATCCTCGGCGATCGCAAATACGGCGGCGCGGCCGCCAGTCCTGCGGGCGCGCCCGAGGGGCTGATGCTGCACGCCCGCGAAATCCGCCTGCCGCATCCGAATGGCGGCGTTCTTGCGCTGACGGCGCCGCTCGGCGAGGTCGTGCAGGCTGGTTTCGACTGGCTCGGCTTCCAGCCCGATCCCGGCCTGCCCGGCGCGAAGCTGGCCGACTTCGATCCACCATGACCCGGCTGATCGTGTTCGACTGCGACGGCACGCTGGTCGACAGCCAGCACCTGATCGTGGCCGCCGCGGCGCGGGCGTTCCGGGTTCACGGACGGGAGCCGCCGCTCGCCACCGCCGTGCAGAGGGTGATCGGCCTGTCCCTCG
>JBKPDM010000091.1:0-13595 GCA_046727895.1 Pseudomonadota bacterium
CCCGCTCGGTCAATTTCATCACCGGCCCGTCCCGTTCCGGCGATATCGAGCAGACCTTGCAGCTTGGTGCCCACGGCCCGCGGCGACTGCACGTCCTGATTGTTGACGAGCCGCCCGCCGAAGGGCGTGCCGGCAGCGATCGGGCCGGGCGCCCATCGTGACCCGGCGGCGGCAGCCGAGCCCCGAAGAGCTGGCGCTCTGGCGGCGCGCCATGGCCGGCACGACGCCGCTCGGCGGGCAGGCGGCGCCGCCCATGCGCGAGCAGCCACTGCCCGAAGCCGCGCCTGGCCCTACGGCCCTAACCCGGCGAGCGCGCGCCGTCGCGCGCCCCTATGCCCGCGCGCTCGATCCCCAGCGACCGATCGATCTGGATCGGCGTACCTGGCTGCGCCTGAAACGCGGGCAGGTGGTGGTCGAGCAGACGCTCGATCTGCACGGTCAGACCCAGGACGAGGCGCATCGGCGGCTCCGGCTCTTCCTCGCCGACGCGCAGGCGAGAGGTGGCCGCTGCGTCCTGGTGGTCACCGGCAAGGGGCTCGAGACCGGCGGCACGCTGCGGCACATGGTGCCACGATGGTTGAATGAGGAGCCCAACCGCGCCCGGGTGGTCGCCTTCTGCCCGGCGCAGGCGCGCCATGGCGGCGCGGGCGCGCTCTACGTGCTGCTGCGCCGGCTCCGGCAGTCTAGTTCAGGCGGGTGATCCGACCCTCGACCGCGGGTGCGACAGTGCCCTTCGCGGCGATGTAGTCCATGACCATGGTCGCCATCAGCGTGGCGGCGGAGGCGTCGATGATCGCTTTGCTTTTGCCGAGCGCCGTGTAACCGTCGCCTCCGCCGAAGATGTAGTCGTTCGTGGCCACTCGGTACGTTCGGTCGGGATCGAGAGGCTCGCCGGCGATCTTGACCTCGACGACCCGGCTGCCGGGCGGTTTCGACGCATCGAAGGTGAAGTCCATACCGGAGACCTGTGGAAAGCGTCCCGCCTTGTCCTCGACCTGAGAGACGCCGTTCTCGAGCGCCGCGAGCAGATCGGCGCCGGAAAGCTCGATCAGCATCGCAACGTTGCCGAACGGCAGCTCGGTGAGGATGTCCTTCCGGGTCAGCAGGGTGCCCGGATCGTAGGTGCGATCGCCCCGGAAGCCGCCGCCGTTGGTGAGTGCCACCTCGGCGCCGACACCCGCGCGGATCGCGTCGGCGATCAGATCGCCGAGATTGCTCTCGGCGACCCGGACCGTCGAGCGCCGGCTGTCCAGCAACACGGTGGTGATGCCGACCGGCTGGCCCAACTCCTGGTCGAGCTTGGCCTGGTACTGGTCGACCGCCGCCTGGATCTCCGGGTCCGGTTTGACCCCGGCGGTCGACAGATAGCGCCAGGTCGGCAGGACCTCGACGACCTCCTTGCCGCGTTTCTCGACCCGGTCGACCCGGAGGTCTATCGCCGCCAGATAGTCGGCGTCGTGGCCTGCCTTGACGATCAGCGTGCCGCCCTCGTAGATGGTCATGGGATCGTGGTCGTGGCCGCCGAGGATCAGGTCGATACCTTGGACCCGGCGCACCAGCTCGCGATCGTCGGCGAGGTTCTCATGGGTCAGCGCGACGATCAGATCGGCGCCCGCCGCTCGCAGATTCTCGACGGCGGCCGCGGCGGTTTCGACGACCTGTGCGAAGGTGATGCCGGGACCGGGCGACGAAAGCACGTCGGTCTCGGGAGTCAGCAGACCGAAGAAACCAATCTTGTAGCCGGCGACATCGATCATCTTGGTTTCGACCGTGCCGGCCACAGGCTTGCCGTCCGCCCCTAGCACGTTGGTGCCCAGCCAGGGGAAGCTCGAGGCCCTGATCTGTTCGGCCAGGACCTCGGGACCGTAGTCGAATTCATGATTGCCGAGCACGGCGATGTCGACGCCGAGCCGGCCCATGAGGTCGATCATCTGCGTGCCCTTGGTCAGGCCGGACAGCACCGAGGGTGAGATCAGATCGCCGCCGAAGGTCGTCACGCTGTGCTCGCTCCGGGCCCGCTCCTGCTTCAGCAAGGTTCCGAGCTCGGCGAGGCCGCCCTGACCGCCGACCGGCGCGATCTCGTAGACGTCGTTGGTGTGCAGGAAGGTGATGGTGACTGGCTCGGCCCATGCCGCACCGGCGAACAGAAGCAGCAGCGCCCCACCGATCGCCAGCGCCATTCCGCCGATCCTGCGCACCGTCGGCATCGTCCGATTTCCCATCGCTGCTGCACCTTATCCCCGGGGCAAGCCCCTCAGATCGAATAGTACAATTGGAACTCGACCGGGTGGGGGACGCGCTCGAGCGCTTCGATCTCGGCCCGCTTGAGCGCGATATACGCGTCGATCAGGTCGTCGCTGAACACCTCGCCCGCGGTCAAAAAGGCCCGCTCCTGCTCGAGCGCCTCGAGCGCCTCGGCGAGCGTCTCGCACACCGTCGGCAGCTCGTCGACCTCCTCGGGCGGCAGATCGTATAGATTGCGGTCCATGGCCTCCCCCGGGTCGAGGCGGCGCTCGATGCCGTCGAGGCCGGCCATCACCAGCGCAGCGAAGGCGAGGTAGGGGTTGGCCGCGGGGTCGGCGAAGCGGACCTCGACCCGCTTGTCCTCGGCCCGGGCGGCAAACGGCAGGCGGATCGCGGCCGAGCGGTTGAAGGCGGCGTAGGCCAGCTGGCGCGGCGCGCCGCCGCCGCGGGCGAGTCGCCGATAGCTGTTGGTGGTCGGGTTGGTGAAGGCGTTCAGCGCTCGCGCGTGGTGCAGGATGCCGCCGATGTAGTGCAGGCAGAGCTCGGAAAGATCAGCATAGCCCTGACCCGCGAACACCGGCTGGCCCGCGCGCCAGAGCGCCTGCTGGATCTGCAGCCCCGAGCCCGGCTGAAAGGCCATCGGCTTGGGCAGGAAGGTGGCGCTCTTGCCGTAAGACGCGGCGACGTTGCGGACGACGTATTTGTAGATCTGCAGGCGATCGGCACTGGCCCGGAGGTCACCGAAGCCGACGCTGAGCTCGTGCTGGCTGGGCGCGGTGTCATGGTGCTGCTGGAACGTCTCGAGCCCCATGGTCTTGAGCATCGCTGCCATCTCGGCGCGCAGATCGGCCATCTGATCGACCGGCGGCACGGCGAGCGGCGCGCCGCTCTGCGGCCGGTGCCCGCTGTTGCCGACCTCGTAGCGGGTGCCCGAGTTGTACGGACCCTCCTCGGAATCGACCCGCCAGAAGGCCTCCTGCACCCCGACCGCGAAGCGGACATCATCAAACACGCAGAACTCGGCCTGGGGCGCGATGCGCACGCTGTCGGCGACGCCCGAGGCGGCCAGATGGGCCTCGGCGCGCGCGGCGAGCGAGCGCGGGCAGCGCTCGTAGCCGAGACCGGTCGTCGGCTCGGCGACGTCGCAGATCAGGATCAGGCTCGGCTGGGCGCTGAAGGGGTCGAGCACGGCGCTCGCGCAATCCGGCTTGAGCAGCATGTCGGACTGGGCGACGTCGCGCCAGCCGGCGATCGCCGAGCCGTCGAACATCACTCCCTGCTCGAGTAGCGCCTCGGTGACGGCGCCGGCGGCGAAGCCGATGTGCTGCCACATGCCGCGCAGATCGGTGAAGCGGAAATCGACGCTCTGGACGCTCTCGCGCTGGATCAGCTCGAGCACCCCTTCGGCATCCGCCATGGTCGCACCCCCGGATCGATCGCACTGCCCTCTCTTTACGCGACCTCTTCTTTACGCGACCCTCGCCCGCGGCGCAAAGCGTGCGCGACACGCGCCCGGCTGAGCGGGTTGTCCGGCGGGCGGATCGGGTGCAGACTGGCGCCATGGCCACCCAACCCGCCGACCTGAAGATGAGTCTCGCCGAGTTCCTCGACTGGGACGACGGCACCGATACCCGCTACGAGCTGATCGACGGGCGGGTGCTGGCCATGGCCCCGCCAAGCCCGCGCCACAGCGCGCTTACCGGTCGTCTGGCGAGACTAATCGGCGCCGGCCTTCGACCACCCTGTGAGGTGTTCATCGAAGCCGGCATCGTGACGCCCGACCGGCCGGATAGCTATTTGCAGGCAGACCTCGCGGTCAGCTGCCGGCCGCTCGACCAGCATGACCGCGACGTCGCCGAGCCGGTTCTGGTGATCGAGGTGGAATCGCCGGGCACGGTGCGGCACGACCGCGGAATCAAGATCGACCGCTACCGCGAGCTCGCCTCGGTGCAGGAGATCCTCCTGGTCGCGAGCGAGGAGCGGCGGGTCCAGCTCTGGCGGCGCCAGGACGGGCGCTGGAGCGTCGAGGACGTGATCGGCGACGCGACCCTCCACCTCGAGACCTGCAAGCTCGCGCTCCCGCTCGCCGACCTCTACGCCGGGCTCTGAGGCACGGCGGAGGCCGACCGACCGGACTCTTCGCCATCGATCGGCGCGCTCGTCGCCTGGGAGGGTCGCACGAGCCATGGCGGCTGCGTACTGTGGTCCATGCGTGACTGCGAGGCCTGACCTTCAGGCCCAAAGACCCCCGCAGCGACCAAAGAGTAACCACCACCTCGGCCGATCAAAGAACCTGTTCCGCTGATACCCTTTCCGCCCCATTCTTTCCTCTTGCCTCTCGATGCCGCGCGGAGAAGGATCTTGACCACGTAGCGCTGCGATACAGGAGAAAGCAGGCGTCTGAGCGATCCATACGGCTGAGAGGCTTGGCAAGATGCGTGTAACTGCGTGGCTGCTAATGCTAATCGGAGCCGCTGTGGCTGTCGTGGCTGGAGCCCTTTATGAGGCCTCAACCAGCCCAATTGCGCTGATGGGCATCGTATGCTCCGGCGTGGGCCTGCTCATGTTGCGATTTGCGGCTCTGGACTGAGCATTGGATAACGGGTTAGCGATTGCTTTGGAGGTCGGGGGCGAATTGATGCTGATTGTCACGTTTTTTGATTCCGGACGATGGCGTTGAGGATCGTCAAGAGCTTGCGCATGCAGGCGACGAGGGAGAGCTTGCGCGACTTGCCGCCGGTGCGCAGGCGGTCGCAGAAGGGGTGTAGAATCGGGTTGTGCCAGACCGCTGGTTGCTCCAGATCGTGCGCTGGTCCCTTCTCCCACTGCTGTATCACCACCGCTCACGCATTGTGCCCGGCAAGCTGCTGCGCACGACGCTGGCGGACGCGCTCCAGGGCCGCCTTCAGATTTGGGTTGTTGGGCTGGAGGCTGAGCGCGCGGCGATAGTCGCTCTCAGCACCGGCCAGCTGGCCGAGACGCTCGTGAGCGAGGCCGCGGCTCTCGAGACTTGGGGCGTAGTTGGGGTCGAAGCTCAGCGCCCGGTCGAAGTCCTCGATTGCGGCGCGGTCGTCGCCTTGGGTCAGACGGAGCATGGCGCGGTTGTCGTAGGCCGCGGCGAGGCCCGGCTTCAGCGCGATCGCCCGATCGAAGTCGGCCAAGGCCTGCTCGACCTGCCCCTCGGCCGCGTGTACCGCGCCACGGCCATTGTAGGCCTCGGCGAGGTCGGGAGCGAGGCGGAGCGCGCTGTCGTAGTCGGCGAGCGCCTGCTTCAGCTCGCCCTTGGCGAACCGGGCGAACCCCCGGCCGTTGAACGCGGAGGCCAACGTGCCGTCCAGCTGGATCGCCCGGTCGAAGTCGGCGATCGCCCGATCGAAGGCGCCCCGAACGATCAGGGCCTGGCCGCGGTTCTTGAAGGCGAAAGCGTAGTTGGGGTCGAGCTCGATGGCGCGGTCGTAGTCGGCGACCGCGCGGTCGAACTGACCCAGATAGGCGTAGGCGCCGCCGCGGTTGTTCCAGACGCTGGCGTCGCCGGGGTTGAGCTGCAACGCGGCGTTGTAGTCGGCGATGGCGGCCTGGTAGTCGCCAAGCGCGGCCCAGGACGCGCCGCGATTGTTGTGCGCCGCGCCCAGGGTGGGATCGAGCCGAAGCGCCTGGTCGTAATCGGTGATCGCGCTTCGGTGCTGACCAAGATCAGCCCGAAGCCGGCCGCGGTTGTTGTAGGCAATCGCGTTGTCTGACTTCAGGACGAGCGAGGCGGCGTAGTCCTCGAGCGCGCGCTCGGGTTGGCCGAGCCTCGCCCAAACGTCGGCCCGTCGCATCAGGGCCTCGACGGGCGCCGCATCGCCTGGCTTGCCGCTCTCGATGATCTGGCCGTACAGGTCGATGGCGGATTCGAGGTTGCCGGAGCGCTCGGCCGCCATGGCGCGCGCCATCGGCTGGTCGCTCTCAGCGCGCAGGACGGGCGGCGAGAGGAGGATGGCAATGGCCGCCACAGTCAAGATCCAGCGCATGGGTCCCTCGCCGATCTGCCTCGCTCGGGGCCAATCAGGAATGGCCGACGACTTCGATACTACCGCCGGGTCTAGGGCGACGAGTCGGCTGAGCGCCGCACTCCACCTCGCTCCCGGTCGCGGTCACGTCGCGTGAGTCTACCCCTCGGGGCGGAACGAGTCGAACGCGATGGTGACGGGGCCGACCACACCGCCAGCGCGGTCGGCCTGATCCGGCCGGGCTCGCGGAACTTTTCCCCATCGATGCCCGTTCTGAGACTGCGCGGTGCGCGCTGGGAGGCTTCAGCCCCGGCTTGGCCGGCGAGGCCTCCCGCCTCACCAGCGCGGCAGCGCGCCCGAACGGAGGACCCCACGATGCGCGGATCGTCGCTTCTCGCTTTGCTCGCCGTCCCGGCAGCCCTCGCGGCTGCGCCTGCGGCCGCGCAGGAGAGCGGCGCTGTCGCCGCGGCGCGCTGCGGCGAGCATGATTCCGTTGCCGGCTATCTCCAGCAGCAGTTCGACGAGCGGCCGGTCTCGCTCGGCCTGCAGGCGGACGGCCGGATCCTGCAGGTGTTCGCCTTCGACCGGACCGGCACCTGGACCATCGTCACCACCACGCCACGTGGCATGAGCTGCATCGTCTCCGGGGGCGAGGCCTGGGAGGATCTGCCGCACGGCCCGATCGCCGATCTTGAGAGCGGTGGCCACGTATCACCGCGCTCTTGAGGCACTCTCTGGTTCCTTGCTCTTTTTGGCCCGTCCGCCGGGCCTCGGGACCAGGTCTCGCCGTCAGACAACCATCGGGGCTGATCCTTCTCTCCGGTCTTTCGCCGACCACTTTCCTGTCGCGGCGCTCAGGCGTGGCTGAAGCGGAGCGGGATGCCGCTCGGATCGCGCGCGGTGAGCGCGCCGTCGGCGCTGCGCGCGTCCGGCAGCACTGCGGCGAGCCCGGTCAGATCGGCGGCCCCATGCAGGCGGATCTCGTACCAGAGGAGGCCGATGCCACCCGCTTCCGGCGCCGCTGGGCGGCGCTTTCGGCCCCAGGTATTGACCGCGACATGGTGGTGGTAGCCGGCGATGGACATGAAGGTCACCCGAGGGTCGGACTGGATGATGTCGAAGCCGAGACGCTCGACGTAGAAGCGCTGGGCGCGAGCGAGGTCCTGGGTCTGGAGGTGGACGTGGCCCATCACCGTGCCCGGATCGAGCCCGGTCCAGCTCTCTCCCGATGCGTTGCCCGCGGCGAGTATGCCTTCGTGATCGAGGCGGGCATTGGTCAGGCGGATGCGACCCTCGACCGGCCAGTCCGGGCGCGGGCGATCGCGGTACAGCTCGATGCCGTGGCCGTCGGGGTCGTCGAGGTAGAGCGCCTCGCTGACATGGTGGTCGGCGGCGCCGGTCAGCGTCACATCGGCCTGGAGCAGGTGCCGGAGCTGGCGGCCGAGCGCGGCGCGTGACGGCAGCAGCAGGGCGAAATGGTAGAGATCGGCGGCCTCGGGGTTGCGCTTTGCGCCGCGGCGCTCCTCGAGCGCGAGGAGCCGCCGGCCGCCGACGCCGAGCCCGGCAGTGCCGTCGCTCTGCTCCAGCACCTCCATGCCGATCGCCCGCCGGTAAAACTCGAGCGAGCGCCCCAGATCGGCGACACTGAGCCCGATTGCGCCCATCTTGATCCCGTGATCACCGAGGGCCGTCATGATCCGCTCCCTCCGCCGCGCCGCCGCGATCGCCGCGGCTCGACCATCAGATGGGGTCGGCGGGGCCCGGTCGGTATGGGGCAAGCCCCAGCCGTGCGCGCCTTCGCATTCGAGGCGGAGCGATCGAGCCCTGGCGGCGTACCGCGACGATGTTCGAGGGTAGGAACCAATCCCCCCGCGAGGCCGAGTCTTCGACCTGAGGTGCTGTGAGGCCGTCAGCGGCGACTCAATGCTTGTGTCGGGCCTCGTAGTAGTCGTTGCCCTCGGAGAACTCGATGAAGTCGCAGGGCTCGTCGCCGACCGTCCAGGCATCGTGACCGGGCGGTAACATCATGACGTCGCCGGCCTCAAAAAGCTCCTCCGAGCCGTCGTCCATACGAATCATGATGCACCCGGCGAGCACGTAAGCGACGTGGGGCAGCAGGCAGCTCCGGGTGCCGGCGTATTCCTTGAGATCTTTCGACTACATCGCGCCCACACCGAACCGCACGCGCGTCACCTTCACCGTATCGAGCTGGACGGTCTGTTTGGAGATCTTGCCGTGAACGTCCCTTTGCGCCGCATCAAGGTGCGCCTCTTGCATCGTCTCGAGCGCCATAGCTCCCTCCTGCTTTTTGCCCGGGCTTGCCAGATACCGGTTCCTGGACGGTGACTATGCGCCCCGCTAGCGTGCAAGGCAAGGCTGCAACGGGGAAACAAGCCCCGAGGTTGTGAAGCGCAGAAGGCTATCAGGGCTCAAGGTCAGGTCTCGCGTTCCAGCAGCGAGGCTTCGCCAGGCGGGGCATTCGGGCCGCTGACAGACCCTATCGATCCGGCCGGACCTCGTCCTTGAAGAACCGGAGCACCGAGCGGATCGGGTTTGGTGCGGCCTGGCCGAGGCCGCAGATCGAGGCATCGGCCATCGCCCGGCAGAGCTCTTCGAGCAGCGCGTCGTCCCAGGTCTCGCGCTGCATCAGCTTGACTGCCTTCTCGCAGCCGACCCGGCACGGCGTGCACTGACCGCAGCTCTCGTCCTCGAAGAAGCGCAGCAGGTTGAGCGCGACCGCCCGGATGTCGTCGCGGTCGGAGAGGACGACCACGGCGTGCGAGCCGACCAGGCAGCCGTGCTGCTCGAGCCTGCCGAAATCGAGCGGGATGTCGGCCAAGGACGCGGGCAGGATGCCGCCCGACGCGCCGCCCGGCAGATAGGCCTTGAAGGTATGGCCATCGGCCATGCCGCCGCAGAACTCGGCGATCAGCTCGTTCGCGGTGATGCCCGCAGGCGCCAGCTTGACGCCCGGCTCCTTGACCCGGCCCGAGACGGAGTAGCTGCGCAGGCCCTTCGAGCCGTGGCGGCCCTGACCGGCGAACCACTCGGGCCCCCTCTCGACGATGTCGCGGATCCAGTAGAGCGTCTCGACGTTGTTGATCAGGGTCGGGCGGCCGAACAGGCCGACCTCGGCGGCATAGGGCGGGCGGTGGCGCGGCAGGCCGCGCTTGCCCTCGATGCTCTCGAGCATCGCCGATTCCTCGCCGCAGATGTAGGCGCCGGCGCCGCGGCGTAGCACGAGATAGCCGGGCCTGGCGAGCCCAGCGGCCTCGATCTTCGGGATCTCCTCGAGCAGGACCGCGCGGATGGCGGGGTACTCGTCGCGCAGATAGATATAGACGGCCTCGGCTTCGATCGACCAGGCTGCGATCAGCACGCCTTCGAGAAAGCGGTGCGGGTCGCGCTCGAGGTAGTGGCGGTCCTTGAAGGTGCCGGGCTCACCCTCGTCGGCGTTGACCGCGAGGTAGCGGGGCTTGGGCTGCCTGCGCACGAGCTCCCATTTGCGCCCGGTCGGGAAGCCGGCGCCGCCGAGCCCGCGCAGCCCCGAGGCGTTGAGCGCGCCGAGCAGGTCGCTGATCACCTGATCGGCCTGATGGGTCGCCGCGTCGAGTGTGAGGTGGCGCTTCAGCAGCCGATAGCCGCCATCGCCCACGTAGCGCTCGAAGTCGACGTAGTCGGGCATGTCGGGATGGGTCCGGCCGCTCTGCACGACTGCGCCAACCTTGGCGGGCGTCGCGCGCTCGACGTAGCGATGGCCGACCTCGGCGACCGGTGCGGCGTCGCAGTGGCCCATGCAGGGAGCCCGGACCACGCGGACCGCGCCGCGGGCGAGGCCTTGGCGCAACGTCGCCATCAGCGCCTGCGCGCCCATCAGCTCGCAGGTCAGGCTGTCGCAGACGCGCACCGTGAGTGCCGGCGGCGGCGCCTCGCCCTCCTTCACGACGTCGAAGTGGGCATAGAAGGTCGCGACCTCGTAGACCTCGGTCTGGGCGAGGCGCACATCCTCGGCGAGCGCGGCCAGATGGGCCGCCGACAGATGGCCGTAGCGCTCCTGGAGCAGGTGCAGGTACTCGAGCAGCAGATCGCGCCGGCGCGGCCGCTCGCCGAGCAGGGCACGCACCTCCTCGAGCGCGCGGGCGTCGACCTGGCGCCCCTTGGGGTGAGCGGCGCCGCGCCTTTGGCCGGCGCCCGGATGCCGGTGCTTGCGAATCTCGCCCGTCGTCTCGGCCATGCCCGGCTCTCGTCTCACGCGTGCCCTCGCCGCCCCGTGACCGCCGGGCGAGCGGACCCCGCGCATGGCGGGCGGCGCCTAGGCCACTTCGTCCTGCGCCGAGCGGCCGCGGCGGCGACCCTAACTCTACAGCGGTCCGCCGCCAGGGCAACGTCAGCCCCGCGGCCACGGCGGTCATCGGCAGACAACTCTACCACCGGCAGGGCGACCATGATAGGTTGCCGGGACAATCAGGATGCCCGTGCGCGGCAGGCAGCGGGCCGATGCGCGGCGCGGTTCAGGAACCAACGACGCGGGTTGGGGGCGCAGTTGAGGCTTCGGCGCGGCATGACTTTTCCGGGCAAACCCCCGGCGCTGCTGTGGACCCTTCTGGTCCTTCTCATGTTCGGCGCCCTCTGGCCGAAACCTTTGGTCGCGCGCGATGTCATAGGTATCGATCCGGCGGCCGCGGAAGCTGGCGCCGCCACCGACGACATGGTGCGCGCTCTCAATGCCGCGCCGGAACACGTGCAGACGATCTCCGGCCCGGCCGTGCAGCTGATGGCGCGGGGGATAAGCCGCGCGCTCGCGCGCCTCCAAAGCGCGCCGGCGCCGATGATCGATCCCAGCCTGGTGTACGACCTGGCCTTCCTCAGCGACGTCGCCCGCGCGGTGACCGACGCGCTGACGGTGAATCCGTCCCAGATCAGCAATCAAAGTGGCCGCGATCGCGAGCCGCGCGTCGAGCGGCTGGCCGCGGCCGCGGCCGAGCGGCTGGCCAAGATCAATCTGACGATCGACCGCTGGATCGAGCGCAACCGCGATGCGGTCATCGAGGTGCAGGCCGACGCCGGGGCAATCCGGGTGAGGTCGATCGACCGGCGCCTCTACGACGGCGTCCGCTACGGCGCGATCGCTCTGGCGCTGCTTGGCTTGCTGGCGGTCGGCGTGCAACTCCTCAGAATGAGCCGCGAGCGGGTCGATACGTCGACGAGGTTCCGGCGCACTCGCGTGCTCGCGCCGCTCGCCGTGGGCGCCCTGACCGCGTTCTTCGCGATCTGCCTCGTGCTGAGCGTGCGCCCGGAAACGCTCGCCGCGCTGTCGGCCGAGGTCCGCGTGCAGCCGCAGGAGCACCCGTGCGAGCGGCTGCAGGCCCAGCGCGACCGCCTGGTTCTGGCCGAGGAGCTCGACAGCCGGGACCTGGTCGAGGCGCTCAAGCGACGCATGCGGCCAGCGGCGCAGGACTGTCTCGGCCTGCCATCGGAGACCGCGACGGTCGAGGCGGTCGAGCGGCTCGCGGCCAGGGTCGCGAGCGGCCCTACCACGCCGCCACCTCTCGAGCCCGCCGACCTGGCGGCCGCGCCGGAGGATTTTCGGCCGAGCGCTCTGGATTCAGAGGCGACGGCTCCGGCTCCGGCAGCCGGTCCGCCCGCGCCGGCCGAAGCCGATGCTCCGGCCCAAGTGCCGGCTGGAATTGGCGCCAGTGATCAGCCGCCGCCGGATGGTCCGCGACCCGAGACGCCTGCTCCCGAGGCGGGCGGTGCGGCCGACCAGAGGGCAGCGATCGATACCCCCTCGGAGGCGACGCAGGGCAACGGCACCACGCCCGCCCCGGCAGCCTCGCCGCCTCCCACACCCAAGCCCGCGTCCGCGCTCTTTGTCGCCACGACGGCGCTCAACTACCGCACGGCGCCGAGCACCGATGCGCCTCGCCTCGGCATTCTGGCGCCCGGCGATCAGGTCGCGAAGTTGAGCGAAGACGCAGGCTGGGCGGAGATCCGCCTCGGCGACGGGCGTCAGGCGTTCGTCGCCAGTCGGTTTCTCGAGCCGGCGCCCTGAGGTCCGGCGGCGATCGGCCGCACCGCTGCTCGGGTGAATGACGCTTCGTTTGGTGGCGCATCGCCCTGCCGGAGGGGACGTGGTCGAGATCGTGATTAGCGAGTTCATGGAGCAGGCCGCGGTCGCCGACTTGGCCGCGGACTACGAGCTACGCTACGACCCGGGCCTGTTTGAGCGGCCAGACGAGCTTGGCGCGCTCCTGGCCGGGGCGCGCGCCCTGATCGTTCGCAACCGCACCCAGGTCCGCGGCACGCTCCTGGATGCCGCCCTTCGCCTCGAGGTAATCGGCCGGCTCGGCGTCGGCCTCGACAACATCGATCTCGACGTCTGCCGGGCGCGCGGCATTCGCGTCCTGCCGGCAACCGGTGCCAACGACAACTCTGTTGCCGAATACGTGCTCGCCGCGGCTCTGCTGCTCGCGCAGGGCGCCTACTTCGCCAGCGCCCAGGTCCTCGCGGGCGCGTGGCCACGCGAGCGCCTGATCGGCCACGAGATCGCCGGCCGGCGGCTGGGCCTCGTGGGTTTCGGCGCGATCGCCCGAGTAGTGGCCGAGAAGGCGCGCGGGCTGGACATGCTGGTCAGTGCCTACGACCCCTACGTCGCCAAGGGCGAGCCCGCCTGGCACGGCGTCGGCCATAGCCGGACGCTCGAGCAGCTGCTGGAGGCGGCCGACATCGTGAGCGTGCACGTCCCGCTGCTGCCCGCGACCCGCGGTCTGATCGATGCACGCGCAATCGCAGCCATGAGGCCCGGCGCGATCCTGATCAACGCCGCGCGTGGCGGCATTGTCGACGAGGGTGCGGTGGTCGAGGCGCTCTGCGCCGGGCGGCTCGGCGGTGCTGCCCTGGACGTCTTCGAACGCGAGCCGCTCACGGCCGAGGCCGCCAGGCTGTTTGAGGCCGTGCCGAACCTTATCCTCACGCCCCACATCGCCGGCCGGACCGCGGAATGCGACGTGCGCGTCTCGGCGCTCACCGCCACCAACGTCCGCCGCGCCCTCGAGGGCGATCGGTGAACATCAGAGCGGCTTCGCCTTTCTGACAAAAGGCAAGCTCGCCCTCAGCGCTGCATGCGGATTTCGAGACCGGCGGCGCGCGCCCACTCGACCAGCAACAGCCCGATGCCGCCACCCAGCGTGTTGAGCAGCAGGTCAGTGGTCGAAGGGTGACGGACGGGAATGAGGAACTGCAGCGTCTCGAGGGTCGCGCTCACGGCGGCAATCGCCAGCAGCAAGGTAACGGGGCGCGACCAGCTGCGTCTTTCGCCGCCCCAAAGCCACCCCCACACGCCTGTCTCTTATACACATC
>JBKPDM010000092.1:0-21385 GCA_046727895.1 Pseudomonadota bacterium
GCCTGCGGCAAGAGTGATCAGAAACTTCCTCATGATGTCCCCCTCTCGTGGACATGGCCGGGCGATCTGGAGCCCTCAGGGCTCCCGCCCGGTTCGGAGCACAATACTCCCGCAAGCCCCATTGTCCCGACCGGCTTCCCAGGGGCAAGGAAGCATCGGATGTACATGGGTACTTCCGCGACTGTACCTCGAAAGGCTTACTGATTTTGATCGAGAGGGCTCGGGGCGGCCGATAGAGCGCGCCGGTGGAATTCTCAGCCCTCGAGATCGCGGAACTGGCGGCGCAACTTGAATTCGCTCGACGTGACGCGGGCTTCGGCCGCGCGCAGCCGGCGCTCGAGATCCTGGAACTTCCTGATCAGATCGTGCGCCGTGCGGCTCGGCTCCAGGCGGACCGAACGCCAGAACGCCTCCTCCCTGGCGCTCGCGTACATGTCGTCGGGCCGGCGCTCGAGGACGAAGGCCGCGACCACGTAACCGAGCACGGTTGGAAAGGTGAAGAACATGGCGGAGAGGATCACCAGGCATCGCACCAGGCAGGGGCTCACGCCGAAATAGTCGGCGATCCCGGCGCAGACCCCGGCGAGCCAGGCCCGCCGAGGATCGCGATACAGGCGGCGCCGGCTCGGCTGGCCGTTATTTCGCGAATACCAGGTCATGTTTGCTTCTCCCCCGTCGGCGCCTCGGCATCGAGGATCCGCTCGACGTTGTCGATCCGCTCCTCCATCCGCTCGGCGATCTGCCAGAGCTCGGCGAACTGCTTCTCGTCCTGGGGCGAGAGCGTCTTCGCCATCCGCCAGCGGGTCGTGTAGTGGGCGATGATCCAGATCGGCGCGACCACGACCATGAACAGGATCAGCGGCACCTCGATCATGGCCACGGCCCTTAGGCCCCCCGGGGCCGATCGGGGCCCTTGCCGATGCGCGACTTGAGCGCCTCGAGCTCCGCCTCGACGTCGCTGTCGGTCGCGAGATCGTCGATCTCTTCGGCGAGCGTCCTGCTGCGGCCGAGATCGAACGACTCGACCTCACCCTCGATGTTGTCGAGACGCCGCTCCATCTGCTCGAAGCGCACGAAGGCGTCGTCGATGCGCCGATCGTGCACCTGGCGGCGCACGCGCAACTGCGAGGCCGCGGTCGCATGGCGGGCAAGGATCACCTTCTGCTTCGCCTTGGCTTCGCGCAGCTTCGCCTCGAGCTTGGCGATGTCCTCCTCGTACTTGGCGAGCGCCTCGTCGAGATGGACCAGCTCCTCATCGAGGCCCTTCAGGTCCTCGACCAGCTTCGCCTTCTCGGTCAGCGCGGCGCGGGCGAGGTCCTCGCGGTCCTTGGACAGCGCAAGCTCCGCCTTGCGCTGCCACTCGGTCTGCGCCTCGCCGAGGCGCCCGCGCCGGCGCTCCATGCTCTTGCGGTCGGCGATCATGCGCGCGGCGTTGCTGCGCACCTCGACCAGCGTGTCCTCCATCTCGTGGATCATCTGCCGGATCATCTTCTCCGGGTCCTCCGCCCGGTCGAGGACGGCGTTCAGATTGGCGTTGATGATGTCGCTCAGGCGGGAGAAGATTCCCATCTCATCCTCCTCGAAGCTGTGGTGGGCCGTGTCAGCCGACGATCAGGCCGAGCACCAGGCCCGCCAGAAACATGATCCAGTGATCGGCCGTCCGGCTGCGCAGATAGCTCAGAACCTGCTCGGCGCTCCGCTCGAAGCCGCCGCGCCCGCTCCGCTCGCCATATCCCGGCATGCTCTCGTCCATGGTCGTGCTCCGTTGCTCGTTCCGGGCCGCGGACCACTCGCGATCCCGGCACTCAAGAGCAAGCACGTCGCGTGCCAGGTCCAATCGTGCTCTCTAACACATTGAAACGGCGCCATTTGCCTTCTCACCGCAGCAACGATCCGACAGAGCTATTGGTAAAAGAAACCGACTATTGGCACTTTCTGCCAACATATCCATATTTCACCCATGCTTCCTGACCCGTCCGAGCTGCCGCCGCTCATCGGCCAGACCCGCTCCTTCCTCGACCTGATGGAGCAGGTCTCGCGGATCGCGCCCCTCGACCGGCCGGTGCTGCTGATCGGCGAGCGCGGCACCGGCAAGGAGCTGATCGCGGCCCGCCTGCACTATCTATCGGGCCGCTGGGATCGGCCGCTGATCAAGCTGAACGCGGCCGCGATCCCCGAGACCCTCCTGGAAAGCGAGCTGTTCGGGCATGAGGTCGGCGCCTTCACCGGCGCGGTCCGTCGGCGCCTCGGGCGCTTCGAGCTGGCGAGCGGCGGCAGCCTGTTCCTGGACGAGATCGCCAACACCGGCCTCGCCGTCCAGGAGCGGCTGCTGCGCGTGGTCGAGTACGGCACCTTCGAGCGCCTCGGCGGCAGCGCCACGGTCCAGGTCGACGTCCGCCTGATCGGCGCGACCAATGTCGACCTGCCGGCGGCCGCCGAAGCCGGAGGCTTCCGCCACGACCTCCTCGATCGCCTCGCCTTCGACGTCCTCACGGTGCCGCCTTTGCGCGCGCGGCTGGGCGACATCCCGCTGCTCGCCGAGCATTTCGGGCGGGCGATGGCGCTCGAGCTCGGCTGGGAGCGCTTCCCGGGCTTCACCCAGGGCGCGCTCGACGCGCTCCTCGGCTACGCCTGGCCGGGCAACGTGCGCGAGCTCAAGAACGTGGCCGAGCGGGCGGTCTACCGGGCGGCCTCGCCGCGACGTCCGGTCGCGACGATCACCTTCGATCCGTTCGCCTCGCCTTTTCGCCCGCCGGAACCTGATCCACCGCTTCGACCAGTCCCGTCACCCCAAGATACGAAGCCGGAGCGAGGCGGCTCCGCGCCGGCCGCTCAGCCGATCGACTACCGCGCCGCGGTCGCGACTTTCGAACGCCAGCTTCTCGAGGTCGCTCTCGCCGCCTGCCGGCACAATCAGCGAGCGACTGCCGGCCATCTCGGCCTGACCTACGACCAGCTGCGCACCCAGCTGCGCAAGCATGGCCTCGCCGGGGTGCGCCGCTGATGTCGGACGTGCCGCCGCACAGCGCGTCCTTGCCTCACCGGCCGAACTTCCTTCCCATGTCTCAAGACAATCGGGCTATACATGATCGGAAAATGGCACCGACGCTCTTGCTCGTGCCCGTCGCCCGGTGCGGCGGAACGCGGGCTGGCCGCGAACCGTTGACGATCAGATCACCATGAAAGATCCCTATCGCGTCCTGAACGTAGCGCCTACCGCCGACCAGGCGGCGATCAAGCAGGCTTATCGCAAGCTCGCCAAGACCCTGCACCCGGATCGCAACCCCGGCAATGTGCGGGCAGAGCAGCGTTTCAAGGAGGTCACCCAAGCCTATCAGCTGCTCTCCGATCCCGCCAAGCGGGCCCGCTTCGATCGCGGCGAAATCGACGGCGAGGGCCGGCCGCGGCGCGATTTCGGCTTCGGAGGCTTCGGAAACTTCGGCGGCTCCGCCGGGCCGCGCGACAGCGCCGCGCGAGGCCAGGCCGAGAGCCTGTTCGAGAAGGTGTTCGGTGGTGGCTTCGCGGGCACGTTTGGGCGCGGCTTCGGGGCTGGCGCACCGCCCGGCCGAGCGGGTCACTCTGGTGCGGATGGCTCGGTCGAGGACCTTTTGCGGGGTCGCGCGCGCGCCGCCGGCCACGGTACGAGCGCCGGCCAGAAGCCGCGCGGCGCCGATCGCCGCTATCGCCTCGAGATCGGTTTTCTCGATGCGGCCCGTGGCGGCAAGCAGCGCCTCCAGGTCGATCCGGGCCGGACGCTCGAGCTCGATGTGCCGGCCGTTTGTGAGAGCGGCAAGGTGCTTCGCCTCAAGGGTCAGGGCCAGGCCAGCGTCTCGGGCGGACCGGCGGGTGACGCCCTGGTCGAGATCGTGGTCCAACCGCATCCGCAGTTCAGCCGCCAGGGGCGGGACGTCCAGGTCGAGTTGTCGATCAGCCTGCCCGAAGCGGTGCTCGGCACCCGGGTGACCGTACCGACGATCGATGGACCGGTGCGGATCACCGTGCCTGCGGGCGCCAATACGGGCCGGACGCTGCGCCTCAAAGGCAAGGGCATCGCCGGTCCCGGCGCCGAGCGCGGCGATCAGTACGTGCGCCTCCTGGTAGTCCTTCCCGATTCGCCCGACCCCGACCTCGAGAGCTGGGCGAAGAGGCACGCTTATGATGTGCGCCGCGACGACCGCAAGGGCTGAGGGCGAGTGAACCAGCGGGCCGACGATCGCCCGGCGCGAGAGGACAAACGCCGATCGCGAAGCTATCTCGACTGGCTGGCGGGACGGGTCTTCCTCGGAATCCAGATTGTCTGGCACGCGATCTGGCACCTGGTCGACGACGGCGGCATGACGCTCGCCGGACACATCGCTTTCATGACCCTGTTCTCGATGTTCCCGTTTCTGATTTTTCTGACCACGCTTGCCGCTGAGCTCGGTCAGACGGAGGCGGCTCGCAACTTCGTCGACATGTCGCTCGCGGCCATCCCGCCTGAGGTCAGCCAGGCGATTCGACCGGCGATCGAGCAGGTCATCTCGACCCGGCGCACGGGCCTGATGACGGCCAGCATCCTCGCCTCGCTGTGGGCGGTCTCGTCGGGCATCGAAGCGCTCAGGGAAGCTCTGAATCACGCCTATGGCGTCGAGGAGCCACGCTCGATCTGGTTTCGCCGCGTGCAGAGCCTGCTGTTCACGATCGTCGTTTCGTTCATCATCATCGTCGTCATGCTGATGCTGGTGATCTTTCCGGTCGTCTGGTCGTACGTCGAGCCTCACCTCAAGGTGCCCTGGCACTGGGGCACATCCTACGACGTGATACGCTACCTGGTGGGAATCGGCCTCCTCTATCTGGTGGTGGCGCTGTTGTACCGCTGGCTGCCAAGCCGCCACCTGCCGCGCCGCGAGATCCTGCCCGGGGCCGCGATCACCGTGCTCCTCTGGCTGGCGCTCGCCGGCCTGTTCTCGCTCTATCTGCAGAATCTCGGCCGCTTCTCGGTGACCTACGGCAGCCTGGGCGGGATCGTGATCACGCTCATGTTCTTCTACATATCCGGCCTGATCTTCATCTTCGGCGCCGAGATCAACAGCGCCCGGCGCCGGGCCGAGGCGGCCCGGCTGCGCGCCGAGCGGGCCGAGCGAGCGGAGGGAACGTCTGGCTAATTCGGCCGGCGCTGCTAGGATGCCGGCCCCCGCGACGGGTCGATTCAGGAGTTGCCGCATGTCCGATGCCGCTCCCCTCATGGCAGGCAAGACGGGGCTGATCATGGGCATCGCCAACGAGCGCTCGCTCGCCTGGGGCATCGCCCGAGCCCTGGCGGCGCAGGACGCCACGCTGGCCGTCACCTACCAGGGCGAGGTCATGGAGAAGCGTGTGCGGCCGCTCGCCGAGCAGCTCGACGCCAAGCTGGTCCGCCCGGCCGACGTCACCGACCAGGCGAGCCTGGACCAGCTGTTCGCCGACCTCGCCGCCGCGTGGGGCCGGCTTGACTTCGTCGTCCACGCCATCGCCTACGCCGACAAGGAGGAGCTCAAGGGGAAGTATCTCGAGACCAGCGCCGCCAATTTCCAGCGCACGCTGATGATCTCCTGTTACTCGTTCACCGACCTCTGTCGCCGCGCGGCACCTCTGATGACCGCGGGCGGCAGCCTGCTGACGCTGACCTATGTCGGCGCCGAGCGGGTCACGCCCCACTACAACGTCATGGGCGTCGCCAAGGCCGCGCTCGAGGCGAGCGTCCGCTACCTCGCGGTCGACCTGGGCGGCGCCGGCGTCCGGGTCAACGCAATCTCGGCCGGCCCGGTCAAGACGCTCGCCGCCTCCGGTATCGGCGACTTTCGCTACATCCTGAAGTGGAACGAGTACAACTCACCCTTGAAGCGCAACACTACGCTCGACGACGTCGGCGGCGCCGCGCTCTATCTCCTGTCCGATCTCGGCGCCGGCACGACCGGCGAAGTGCTGCACGTCGACAGCGGCTACCACGTGGTCGGCATGAAGGCGGTCGACGCGCCCGACATCTCGGTCGTCTGACCGGCGCGCATGGCCGGCAACAGCTTCGGCACGCTGTTCCGCTTCACCACCTGGGGCGAGAGCCACGGGGTCGCGATCGGCTGCGTGGTCGACGGGGTCCCCCCTCGCCTGCCGCTCGCCGAGCCCGACATCCAGCACTGGCTTGACCGGCGCCGGCCCGGGCAGTCGAAGTTCACGACCCAGCGTCGCGAGCCCGACCAGGTGAGGATCCTCTCGGGCACCTTCGAAGGCCTCACCACCGGCACGCCGATCGCGCTGGTGATCGAGAATGTCGATGCGCGCACCAGGGACTACGGCCCGATCAAGGACCAGTTCCGCCCTGGCCACGCCGATTTCACTTACCAGATGAAGTACGGCATCCGCGACTACAGGGGCGGCGGCCGGGCGAGCGCGCGCGAGACCGCGATGCGGGTTGCCGCCGGGGCGATCGCGCGCAAGATCTTGGGCGAGGGGATCACGATCCAGGGGGCGCTGATCCAGATCGGTGCCGACCGGATCGAGCGCGCCGCTTGGGACTGGAACGAGGTGGAAAAGAACCCGCTCTGGTGCCCGGACGCCAAGGCGGCGGCGCGCTGGGAAGCCCTGCTTATGGAGGTCCGGAAAAACGGCTCCTCTCTCGGGGCGGTGGTCGAGGTGGTCGCCTCGGGGGTGCCGGTCGGACTCGGTGAGCCCGTCTACGACAAGCTCGACGCCGATCTCGCCAAGGCGATGATGAGCATCAACGCGGTCAAGGGGGTCGAGATCGGCGCGGGCTTCCGGGCGGCCGAACTCTCGGGCGAAGAGAACGCCGACGAGATCCGGATCGGCAACGACGGCCGGCCGCTGTTTCTCTCCAACCAAGCCGGCGGCATCCTGGGCGGCATCTCGAGCGGCCAGGACGTGGTGGTCCGCTTCGCGGTCAAGCCTACTAGCTCGATCCTCACCCCGCGCCGCTCGATCGACCGCTTCGGCAACGAGGTCGAGGTGGTGACCAAAGGCCGCCACGACCCCTGCGTCGGCATCCGCGCCGTGCCGGTCGGCGAGGCCATGCTCGCGATCGTCCTTGCCGATCATCAGCTGCGCCAGCGCGCGCTCGGCGGCTGACGGGGCGGGCGGCCGACTAGGGGCCGCCTAAGGCTTGCAGGGGCGCGTGCTGAAGTAACCCTGGCGGCTCTCGTACACGGTCGAGAAGCCGGTGGCAAAACCGAGATAGTCGCCCGAGCCCACGGCGCACAACCACCAGAAAGAGCAGGGCTCCGCGCGACCTGACCACCAGTGATCGAAGTTGGACCTGGCGTATGTCCGACAGATGGGCGCCTCGGGCTCCGTGCCACCCGCAAGGCGCGTCAGCATCGCCCACACCGCCGCCATCTGGCGCCCGGACCTGGTCGCGTAGTCGGGATCGTCGTAGCCCCACCAGTCCCAGCAGCCGTTCGGATTGACTGCCGTCTCATGCGCCTGGGGATAGAGGATGATCAGGTCGTTGCTATCCGCCCAGCGGTTGTAGCCGGACTCGGTGACAAAGTCTTCACCGATCAGCTCGGTCGTCTGCTTGCAGCCGTGGAAGGCGATGTGCACCCGACAGCGCGCGCCACCCGCGCATCTTTGCGGCACGTAGGCGAATCCGGTGTTCGCCAAGCCATGCACGGTCGGATCGTGCAGAAACTCGCTCTGATCGAACTCGATCAGCTGGCCGCTCTGCTGAGCGGCCGGCGGGTTCAGCGTGCCATAGATCTCGGTCAGGATGTCGCCCGCCTGATCGTAGTTGCAGGCGTTGATGTAGGGGCTCGCGGTCACGTCGCAGGCGTTGCCCGCGCTCTCGGTGATGAAGGCGTGCCCTGCGGGGACCTCGCTGATTTGATCGATGTTGGCCGCCGGCACGCCGGCCAGCCGATAGAAGGCCGCGACCTGATCAACCACGACCGGCAACACGGTGTGGTCGGCGGTGCCGGAGAACACGTAGACCCGGTCGTTGGCGAGGCCGCTCAGCGGATCGATCCGCCCCTGCTGCGCGAATGCCTTGGCGAGGTCGAGCATGTGTGCAGGATCGGGCCGGCCCAGCGCGGTCTGCATGCAGCGCTCGAGCGCAATCGTGAGCCGACCCTCGGCGCAGTTGTAAGGGCCGCCCGCGACGACGCCGACGCCGATCAAGCTCTCGGAGAAGGCGACGTGAAACTGGACCGCCATGAAGGCGCCGGACGAGAGCCCTGAGACCGAGCTCTGAGCGAGTTCGACATTGAACGAGGGCAACGGATCGGCGCCGAGCACGACTGCCGGCGGCCAGGTCGAGGCCATGAGGGCGACGATCACACCTGCTCGGCGAAGCCACGCTTCGATTCGGGACGGCTGATCCATCGCGCGATTCTCGTCTGCGTTCAGAGGCGGCGCCGCCTAGCGCCGGCTCAGCGGAAATACGCCTCGCTGGCGTAGCGGCGCATCATCCGCTGGCTGTTGAAGTAGCTGGCGATCTTGGCGATCGCCTCCTTCATCATCCAAATCCACCGCGGCCGATCGCCGTGGTAGAGCGGCAGGATGACGTTCTCGAGCTTGTCGTAAAGGTTGCGGGCGTCGTCGCTGTGGTCGCCGACGCTGTCGCGATCGCCGATCGCCCAACCCGTGCAGCCCTCGATCCAGGCCTCGAGCCACCAGCCGTCCAGGACACTGAAGTTGAGAACGCCGTTCAGCGCCGCCTTCATGCCACTCGTGCCCGAGGCCTCGAGCGGCGGCAGCGGCGTGTTCAGCCAGATGTCGGCGCCGGAGACCAAATACTTCGCCAGCGCCATGTCGTAATTGGGCAGGAACACCACCGGCACCATGTCGGCGAGCACCCGGATACGGTCGTGAATGCTCTCAATGATCTGCTTGCCGGGCAGGTCGCGTGGGTGCGCCTTGCCGCCGAGCACGACCTGAAACGGCTGGCGGTGCGCGATCGCCCGAATCCGCCCGAGATCGCTAAACAGCAGGTCCGGCCGCTTGTAGCCGGTCATCCGCCGCGCGAAGCCGAGCAGCGGCAATTCGGGATCGAGGTCAATCCCGGCGATCTCGCGGACGCGCTCGATCAACCCCTGCTTGGCCTCGCGATGGGCGGCCCAAACCGCCTCGTCCGGCAGCCGATCGGCCCGCACCAGAACCTCCGGCTCATGCTGCCAGTGAGGGAAGTTGGCCTGATAGAGCTTGGCGAAGCCCGGAGCCGCCCAGGTCGGCAGGTGCACGCCATTGGTGACGGCGCGCACCCGATAGCCCGGGAACATGCGAAGCGCGGTCTCGGCGTGCCGCACGGCGACGCCGTTGATATAGCCCGAGAGATTGAGCGCCAGGCGGGTCATGTTGAGGCTGTCGGATCCGGCGAGGATCTTCAGCTGGTCGAGTTCGATCGCCTCGCCCAGGATCCGCTCGACCAGCGGATAGGGGAAGCGGTCGTGACCGGCCTCGACCGGCGTGTGCGTCGTGAACACGCACATCCGCCGGACTTCGGAGGTATCGAAGGCGCAGTCGCCAGGCCGCAGCATCTCGGGCCCGAGGCGATGGCGCCTGAGCAGCTCCAGCGTCAACAGCGCCGAGTGGCCCTCGTTCAGATGATAGGTCTGGATCTCGAAGCCGAGCGCGCGCAGCAGGCCGACGCCACCTAAACCGAGCACGATCTCCTGTTTCAGTCGGTGAGCGTCGTCACCGCCGTAGAGCTGATCGGTCAGGCGCTGGTCCTCGGTCGCGTTCTCGTCGAGGTCGGTATCCAGGAGCAGCACCGGCACCTCATAGCCGGTACCTCCCTTGAGCTGGTAGAGCCAAGGCCGCACCCAGACTTCGCGCGTCTCGATCTCGACCACGATCTTGGCGCCGAGCGGCGCCGCCCAGAGAGCCGGGTCCCAAGGGTCGGCCAGATCGACCTGGCGACCCTCACGGCTGATCTCCTGGCGCAGAAAGCCGGCGCGGCTGATCAGGGTGACGAACACCACGGGCATCTCGAGATCGGCGCAGGAGCGCGCCGTGTCGCCGGCGAGCATGCCGAGACCGCCGCTGTAAGTGTGGATCTCGGGCCGCAGCGCGATCTCCATCGAGAAATACGCCGTCCGGGTCCGGTCGAGGAAGGGATCGAGCTGCCCCATGGCGGGCTCCGCAAGGCCAAGCGGCGCGATTGCACCCGCTTGCGAGCGCTTTGTCCAGAGCTGAGGCACGCAGCCGCGCATCGATCGGGTGATCGGCCCCGGCTTGTGCTATGCTTGGCACGTACAGCCCTCGGATCACGCGAGCCACCCATGCAGCCGATCGACCGCGTCCTGGAGACCATCCTCTACGTCGACGATCTCGATGTCGCCGAGCGCTTCTATGGCGAGATCCTGAGGCTGGAGCTCGACAGCCGGAAGGCGGGCCTGTTCGTGTTCTTCAAATGCGGCCCCGGCATGCTTCTGCTGTTCGAGCCGAACGCCGCGGCCAGTGGCCGCAGCGTGCCGGCGCACGGGGCCCGGGGACCCGGCCATGCCTGTTTCGCCGTCCCGGAGGCGGCGCTCGACACCTGGCGGGACCACCTGAGCGCGGCCGGCGTCGCGATCGAGCAGGAGGTCAGCTGGCCGCGCGGCGGGCACTCGTTCTATTTCCGCGATCCGGCCGGCAATAGCCTCGAGCTCGCGACCCCCAGGATCTGGGGCCTGCCCGAGGTCGCAACCGGTTGAGATCGACGATTCGATGTGGCGAGACCTTGGCTGGTCAGCGTACTGGCTCTAGCTTGACGCGCGCAACAGCCACCTTGGTGATCAGGATGATCGAAGCGGCCATCTCCCGTCCGTCGATCGAGGTCGGCCTGATCGCCGATCTCGCCTGTCCGTGGTGCTATCTCGGCCTGGCGCGCCTAGAGCGGGCGCGCGCGATGCGGCCGGAGCAGCCCGTGCGGCTGCGCTGGCAACCGTTCTTCCTGAACCCTGAGCTGCCGCCCGAAGGCATGGACCGCCAGACCTATCTCCGGGTCAAGTTCGGCGGCGAGGCGGCGGCCAGGCGGGTCTATGAGCGAATCGTCGAGAGCGGCCTCGCCGACGGCATCGATTTCGCGTTCGATCGGATGCGGCGGACGCCGAACACGATGCTCGCCCATCGTCTGATCCTGCTCGCCGAAGAGCGCGGCGCCGGCGAAATCATCATCGGTGCCCTGTTCCGAGCCCTGTTCATCGACGGCCACGACATCGGCGATCCGCAGCAGCTGATCGAGCTCGGCGCCGGCGCCGGGCTGGAGCGGACCGAGCTTGCGGAGTTCCTGGCCGGCGAGCGTCATCGGAAAGAGGTCGTCGCCAGCCATCGCCAGGCCGAGCGGCTGGGCGTGCGCGGCGTGCCGGTGTTCGTGGTCGGCGGCGAGCACGTCATCGCAGGCGCACAGCCCGCGGAAGTGCTGGCCGGCCTCCTGGACCTCGCCATGGTGTCAAGCCAGGAGCCAGACGCCGCCCAGGCGCGGCGGGCGCCTGCCCGCGCGACCCCGCCCGGCGCTTGAGCGCGACAAAGCCGGATCGGCGATGCGCTGTTCGGGATGTGGTACGGAGAATCGGGAGGGTCGCCGCTATTGCGGCGGCTGCGGCGCGCCGCTCGCCCGGGCCTGCGCCAAATGCGGTTTCGTCAATGAGCCCGACGAGAAGTTCTGCGGCGGTTGCGGCCGACCGCTCGATGGTCCGCAGGTGGGCGAGGCGGTCGCGGGGTCCGCGCCAACGTCACCGCCGGCTGCCACGCTCGAAGGCGAGCGCCGGCAGGTCACCGTGTTGTTCTGCGATCTCGCCGGTTTCACCCGCCTGACCCAGGAGCTCGGCGCCGAGGCGACCCACGCGTTGACCGATCGCTTCTTTGCGCTGGCCGATGGCGTGATCGAGCGTTTCGGTGGCAGCGTCGACAAACACATCGGCGACTGCATCATGGCGGTGTTTGGCGCGCCGGTGGCGCACGACAACGACGCCGAGCGGGCGGTGCGCGCTGCCCTCGAGATCCGCGACGCCATGCCGGCCCTTAGCCAGGAGCTCAGCACCGAGCTCGACGTGCATGTCGGCATCGCGAGCGGCCAAGTGGTGGCAAGCAGTGGCGCTGGTCATCGGCAATACAGCGTGACCGGGGAGTCGGTGAACCTCGCTTCGCGCCTGAGCGACGCCGCGCCGGCCGGCACGATTCTGGTCGGCGACGCCGTGCGGCGGACCCTCGCGGACCGCCTGGACTGCACCCCGATTGGCGCCCTGGAGGTCAAGGGCCTGAGCGATCCCGTGCAGGCCTTCCGGCTGACCGGACTGCACGCGCAGAGGGTGGCCTCGGGCCGGCCGTTCGTCGGCCGGCGCGCCGAGCTCCACCAGCTCGAGGGAGCGCTTGAGGCCTGCGTCGAGAGCGGCGCCGGGCAGGCGATCTACGTGCGGGGCGAGGCCGGGATCGGCAAGACCCGCCTGATCGAGGAGTGCCAGGAGCGCGCCGAGACGCTCGGCTTTGCCAGCCACACCGGACTCGTGCTCGATTTTGGCCTGGCGGGCGGCCGCGACGCGATCCGGGAGCTTGCGCGCAGCCTCCTTGGCGTCAGGATCACGAGCTCACCGGCCGCGACCGAGGCTGCCGCCGAGCAGGCGGTGCGCGAGCGATGGCTCGCGCCCGAGCGGCGCGTTCATCTGAACGACCTCCTGGATCTGCCGCAGCCGGTCGAGCTGCGCGCCCTCTATGACGCCATGGACAACGCCACCCGCAGCCGCGGCAAGCAGGAGACGCTGGCCGAGCTGGTGGTGCAGGCCAGTCGCCAGAGACCGCGCCTGATCATCATCGAAGACCTGCACTGGGCCGATCCGCTGACGCTCGAGCACTTGGCCCACCTCACCGAGACGGTTGCGACCTGCCCGGTGGTCCTGGTCATGACGTCGCGGCTCGAGGGCGATCCGCTCGATGCGGCTTGGCGTGCACGGGTGGGCGGCAGCCCGCTGCTGACTATCGATCTCGGCCCCCTGCGGCCGGACGAGGCCGACGCGCTCGCTGGCGCCTACCTCGACGCGACCAGTGATTTCGCGAGGCAGTGCGTCGAGCGGGCGGCCGGCAATCCGCTGTTCCTCGAGCAGCTGCTGCGCCACGTCGAGGACAGCGCGGCGGGCGGTGTGCCGGGCACCGTGCAGAGCCTGGTGCAGGCCCGGCTCGACCATCTGCCCGCCGTCGACCGCCAGGCGCTGCAGGCGGCCTCGGTGCTCGGCCAGCGCTTCTCGCCGGGCGCGCTCTGTCATCTGCTCGAGCGGCCGGACTACGACTGCGGCACGCTCGTGCGCCATTTCCTCCTCCGACCGGTCGGCGAGGCCTTCCTGTTCGCCCATGCACTGATCCGGGATGGCGTTTACGATTCGCTGCTCAAGGCCCGGCGCCTCGCATTGCACCGGCGGGCCGCAGAGTGGTTCGCGGGTCGCGATCCGGCGCTCCGAGCCGAGCATCTGGATCGGGCCGAGGACCCGGTGGCGCCGCGCGCTTATCTCGACGCCGCGCGCGCCGAGATGTCCGCCTATCGTAACGAGCAGTCGCTGAGCCTGAGCGAGCGTGGCCTCGCACTCGCGGCCGACCAGAGCGATCGCTTCGAGCTGCTCTGCCTGCGCGGCGAGATCCTGCACCATCTCGGCGCCATGGCTGAGGCCGGCGTCACGTATGCGGCGGCGCTCGAGGCGGCCCCGGACGATGGCGCTCGCTGCCGCGCCTGGCTTGGCCTGGCGGCGGTAAAGCGCGTGACCGAGGACCTGGACGGCGCATTCGCCGATCTCGAGCGCGCCGAAGCCGCGGCGCGCCGGCTCAACCTGAACGAGCAGCTCGCCCGCATTCATTTTCTGCGCGGCAACCTGCATTTTCCCCGCAGCGAGATCGAGGCTTGCCTGGTGGAGCACCAGAAGAGCCTTGAGTTTGCCCAGGCGGCCGGCTCAGCGGAGCTGGAAGCGGCGGCACTCGGTGGCCTCGGCGACGCCGAGTACGTCCGGGGTCACATGCTCAGTGCGGGTCGCTATTTCGAACGCTGCATCGAGCTCTGCCGTCGCCACGGCTTCGGGCGCATCGAGGTCGCGAGCCTGCCGATGGTGGCGATCGCCCGCTTCTATGCCGGCGAGCTGGACGAGGCTCACGCCGATGCGTTGGCCGCCGTGGCTGCCGCCCAGCGGGTCGGTCATCAGCGCGCCGAGATGATTGCGTGCCACACCGTGTTCATCACCGCGATGGCTCAGAATGACCGTGATATGGCCCGGAGTCATGTGGACCGCGGGCTCGTCCTCAGCCGGCAGCTGGGAGCGAGACGGTTCGAAGCGGAGGGTCTAGGCTTTCTGGCCGAGCTGTTGCACGCGGAGGGCCGGGCAGTCGAAGCACTCGCCGCGATCCGACTGGGAGTCGAGATCAGCCGCGAGACCGGAACGTCCTATATGGGGCCGACGCTCCTTGGCGCGCTTGCCTACCTCGCCACTGGGCCGGCGGAGCGGCGGGCCGCCCTGGCGGAAGGCGAGCAGCTGCTCGCTGGGGGCTCCGTAAGTCACAACTACTACTGGTTCTACCAGTACGCGATCGAGACCGCGCTCGAATCCGAAGAGTGGAGCGAGGCCGAGCGCTACGCCGCCGCCCTCGAGGCGTATACCCGGGCCGAACCCACGCCCTGGGCCGCCATCCTGGTTGGCCGCGGGCGCGCGTTGGCCGCGATTGGCCGCGGCCAACGCGACCGGAACACCATACAAAAGCTCGAAGAGGTCCGAGAGCAGGCCCGAACGATCGGCTGGCTCGCCGCCCTGCCCGCCCTCGATACCGCCCTTGCAGCTGCACAACTCACGAGTTCGCGGGCTCGACGCTGATCGCGAGCGCCTCGGTATAGGTGACCGCGACCTGGTCGCCGACCTTCAGCGTCTTGAGGAAGTCCTGCATCTTGGGGTCATGCACCGTGATCGTCTGCGAGTGGCCTTGGGGGCCGGTGAACGAGACGGTGTGGGTCGCCAGATCGAGCGCGTCGATCCGCACGGTCGCGGTCACCTGCCGCGCCACCCCGGCGGCGGGCTTCGCGCCCAGCGGCGCGCGCGTTACTGCCGCGCTCGCGCCGGCCTGCTGGCCGGACTTGGCGAGCTGCGCAGCGATCGCCTCGTAATAGCGGACAATCACGCGATCGCCGACCTCGACCTGCGGCAGATTGCGCACCTCCTCGCCTGCCTCGACCGTGAAGAGATTGCCTTGCGGTCCCCTGAGGGTGACCTCGCGTCGGGGCAGGTCGACCGCCGCAACCGTGGCGGCGACCTCGCGGGTCTGCTCCACCATGGCCGGCTTGGGCGGGGTCGACTGGCAGCCGAAGAGGAGGCCGAGCGCCACCACAACCAGAGGCATCCTGCTCATTGGCATGATGGTTGTCCCCTTTATTCTCTTGGATCTCAGTCATGGGAGGTCCTGCGCGAGCTTAAGTCGCGTGCGCAACGCCTCGAGCGCGTCAGCGCACCAACCGGCCCCGCAATGCTACTCCGGGCGCCAGGCCTCGTAGTCGCCGGTTGCCGGCGCGCGCCGGCCGCCGCGTTGGATGGCACCCGGCGGCAGATAGGCGGCATCGGTCCCGGTCAGGTTGGGTAGCGGCGGCTCCTTCTCCCACTTCGGCACCGGCAACGGCCGCTCACTCGGCGGCTTCTCGATCCGCTTGTGCAACCAGCCGACCCAGCCGGGCGGCACCCTGGTCGGCTCGGCCTCGCGCGCGAACACCACCCAGCGGCGCTCGTGGCGCCACGGCCCCCGGTAGCCCCGCTCGCGGTAGTACCGGTTGCCAGATTCGTCCTGTCCGACCGCTTCGCCCTTCAGCCAGGTCCGCAGCATGGTGAACAGGCTGTTGGTCCAGAGCTCCCTCAAGGCCGCCCCCTCGTCAGCCTCGCTCGCCTGAGCGACGCCCCGCGCACTATGGCCAGGATCGGTTCCGGCGTCCAGCATTCGACGAAGCGTGGCCTGTGCATAACGGGAGAACTTTCGTTCGCGAATTGTTCCGCATCAATCGTCTCCAGATGGAATCAATCAGCGTTGAGTCAGCTTATCCTCCAGCAAACTCCATCGCCCATAGCTCCATATCAGCCACCTCCACCGCCGGATCGGCGAAAGCGCCCACCGGCGTCATTCAGTAACGCCGGGGGCTCGAGCCCAAACCCGCCAGCTCCGTTCCCTCGTGGACCCCGCGTCACCACCATGTAGTGTTTGACCTTGCTCGGAGCCGCTATATATGGTTAATGAAGGTCGTCGGTGCACCTGACGCCGCCTGCGCCGGCAGCCGCGGACAACGCCCTAAGAGGCGTCGCCGAGCATTTGGAGGATGGCCCCGCTCGGACTGGGATCTTGGTCGCAACGGGCGCACGGTAAGTTTCTGTTTAACTTTTCGGACCGCGTGCCGTACAAAGAGCTGAGTTGAATGAGCATGATCGCAACCACGCTGATGTCGCTTGAGCTGCCGGGCTTCGCCGGGTTGTCCGTAGCCCGACGGAGACTCGTGCGAGCCGCCGGCCCGACCTCGGGGGCGGAGGCGGCCCGATGAGGATCGACCGCGCCTTCACGACTGCCGGCACATCTCCCTACGAAGGCATCGGCTTTCGCATCGCCACGAGCGAGATCCGCAACCCCGACGGGTCGGTGGTCTTCCGCCTCGACGACGTCGAGGTGCCGAGCGCCTGGTCGCAGGTCGCGGTCGACGTGCTGGCGCAGAAATACTTCCGCAAAGCCGGCGTCGCCCTGCGCCTCGCCCCGGTCGACGAGGCTGCCGTGCCGGACTGGCTGCGGCGCCGGCGACCTGACGACGCCGCCCTCGAAGCGCTGCCCGAGGAGCAGCGCTACGGCGGCGAGACGTCGGCCAAGCAGGTGTTCGATCGCCTCGCCGGCACCTGGACCTATTGGGCCTGGAAGGGCGGCTACTTCGACAGCGAGGACGATGCGAGCGCGTTCTTCGACGAGCTGCGCTTCATGCTGGCGAGCCAGTACGCCGCGCCCAACTCACCGCAGTGGTTCAATACCGGGCTGCATTGGGCCTACGGCATCGACGGCCCCGCCCAGGGCCACTACTTCGCCGACGATCGGACCGGCGAGGTCCAGCGCTCGAAATCCGCCTACGAGCGGCCGCAGCCGCACGCCTGCTTCATCCAGAGCATCCAGGACGACCTGGTCAACCCGGGCGGCATCATGGACCTCTGGGTGCGCGAGGCGCGGCTGTTCAAATACGGCTCGGGCACGGGGACCAACTTCTCTCGCCTGCGCGCCGAGAACGAGCCGCTCTCGGGCGGCGGCAAATCGTCCGGGCTGATGAGCTTCCTCAAGATCGGCGATCGCGCCGCTGGCGCCATCAAGTCGGGCGGCACGACCCGGCGCGCCGCCAAGATGGTCGTGGTCGACGTCGACCATCCGGACATCGAGGAGTTCGTCCGCTGGAAGGTGGTCGAAGAGCAGAAGGTCGCGGCGCTGGTCGCGGGCTCGCGGCTGCTCGCGCGGCACGTCAACGCGATCCTGACCGCCTGCCATTCGGGTGGTCTCGACGGCGAAGCGCGCTTCGATCCCAAGCAGAACCCCGAGCTCAGGAAGACGATCCGCGCGGCCCGCCAGGCGCTGCTGCCTGAGAACGCCCTGCAGCAGGCGATCCTGTTCGCCCGCCAGGGCTACACCCGGATGGAGATCCCGGCCTATTCGACCGACTGGGACTCCGATGCCTACCTCACCGTCTCCGGGCAGAACTCGAACAATTCGGTGCGGGTCACCGGCGAGTTCCTCGAGCGCGTGATCGAGGACGGCGAGTGGCAGTTGACCCGGCGCACCGACGGCAAGGTCGCCAGGACGCTGCGCGCGCGTGACCTCTGGGATCAGGTCGCGCGCGCCGCCTGGGCCAGCGCCGACCCGGGCGTGCAGTACGACACGACCATCAACGAGTGGCACACCTGTCCGAACTCGGGCCGGATCAACGCTTCCAATCCGTGCTCGGAGTACATGTTCCTGGACGACACGGCGTGCAATCTCGCGTCGCTGAACCTGATCGCGTTCCTGAAGGACGACGGCCGCTTCGACGTCGCGGCCTTCACCCACGCGGTGCGGCTTTGGACAATCGTGCTCGAAGTCTCGGTAATGATGGCCCAGTACCCCTCGCAGACCATCGCCGAGCTGTCCTACCGCTACCGCACGCTCGGGCTTGGCTACGCCAATCTCGGCGGTCTGCTGATGGCCTCGGGTATCCCCTACGACAGTCATCGGGGCCGGGCGCTCGCCGGCGCGATCACCGCGCTCATGACCGGCACCGCCTATGCGGTCTCGGCCGAGATGGCCAAGCAGCTCGGGCCCTTCGCCGGCTACGGCGCGAATCGCGAGGCGATGCTCCGGGTGATTCGCAATCATCGGCGGGCTGCCCACGGCGAGAAGCGTGATTACGAGGGTCTCTCGGTCCGCCCGGTGGCGCTCGACGCGGCCCGCGTGCCCGAGCCGGAGCTGGTCGACGCCGCCCGCAAGGCCTGGGACGACGCCCTCGAATGGGGTGAGGCCTACGGCTTCCGCAATGCCCAGACCACGGTGATCGCGCCCACCGGCACGATCGGTCTGGTGATGGACTGCGACACCACCGGCATCGAGCCCGACTTCGCCCTGGTCAAGTTCAAGAAGCTGGCGGGCGGCGGTTACTTCAAGATCATCAACCGCATGGTGCCGAAGGCGCTGGCCAAGCTCGGCTACGCGGCCGAGCAGATCGACGACATCGTGCGCTATGCGGTCGGCCGCGGCACCCTCAAGGGTGCGCCGGAGATCAATCACGAGACGCTTGCCGCCAAGGGCTTCACGCCGGAGATCCTGGAGCTGCTCGAGCGGGCGCTACCCAGCGCTTTCGACATCAAATACGCCTTCAATCAGTACACGCTGGGCGAGGCGTTCTGCCGCGACGTTCTCAGGCTCAGCGACCAGCAGCTCGCCGACTTCAACCTCGATCTCCTGCAGGCGATCGGCTTCTCGCGCGCTCAGTACGAGGCGGCCAACCTCTATTGCTGCGGCGCGATGACGGTCGAAGGCGCGCCGCACATCAAGACCGAGCACCTCGCGGTGTTCGACTGCGCCAACCCCTGCGGGCGCCTCGGCCAGCGCTGCCTCGCGACCGCGAGCCACATCCGCATGATGGCCGCCGCCCAGCCGTTCATCTCGGGCGCCATCTCGAAGACCATCAACATGCCGGGTACGGCGAGCGTCGAGGACTGCGATCAGGCCTATTTCGACGCCTGGCGGCTCGGGCTGAAGGCGCTGGCCCTCTACCGCGACGGCTCGAAGCTCTCGCAGCCGCTCTCGACCTTCCTGCTCGACGACGCGATCGACGACGACGAGGGGGAGCCGCTCGAGGGGCCGGCGCGCACGATGCAGGTCGCCGAGCGGGTCGTCGAGCGGCTGCTCACGGAGCGCCGCCGCCTGCCCAACCGGCGCAAGGGCTACACCCAGAAGGCCGTGGTCGGCGGGCACAAGGTCTATCTGCGCACCGGCGAGTACGAGGACGGCCGGATCGGCGAGATCTTCATCGACATGCACAAGGAGGGTGCTGCCTTCCGCTCGTTGATGAACGGCTTCGCGATCGCGGTCTCGATCGGCCTGCAGTACGGCGTGCCGCTCGAGGAGTTCGTCGAGGCCTTCGCCTACACCCGCTTCGAGCCCTCGGGCCCGGTCCAGGGCAACGACACGGTCAAGATGGCGAGCTCGGTGCTCGACTACATCTTCCGCGAGCTCGCGATCTCCTATCTCGACCGCACCGACCTCGCGCACGTCGACCCGAACGAGCTGCACCACGACAGCATCGGGCACGGCGCCAGGGAGCGCGACCTCAAGCGCGGCGACCGGCTCGCCGAGCTCGCTTCGAGCGGTTACGTGCGCGGTAATCTTCGCCTGCTCCGGGGCGGCGGCGACGGCCGCAGCGCGAACCCGCCGGCGGGCGGCTCACCTGCATCGAATGTCGGCGGCTCCGGGAATCCCGGGGCCGGCGGCAGCGTCACCGCGTGGCGCGCCGGCGATTCGGCCGCGAGCGCGGCGCTGATGACGACGGAATCGGCTGAGGCGGCGGTTCTCGAAGAACGGCTGGCTCAGGCGAGACTGGCGCGGCTCAAGGGCTACGAGGGTGATCCTTGCCCGAGCTGCGCCAACTTCACCCTGGTGCGCAGCGGCACCTGCCTGAAATGCGACACCTGCGGCGCCACGACCGGCTGCTCGTAAGGACGCAGACACAGACAGGACAGCGCACGCATCTGGGCAGTATCCTTCCTCCTCCCAAGCTCTGCGGCCCGGGCACGACTCGCCCGGGCCTCTTTTTTTCCGCACCGTCCAATTCCTGAGATCTTCCCTGCCGGCCTCGCTTGGTGGTACATATTGCGAACTTTTCGTGGTCCTTCCGAGCAAACGCGGACCTACCGGATGACCGTCAACGAGACCGTATTCCAACTCGCCGTGCTGTTTCTGCCGGGCGTCATAGCTGTTGGTATCGTTGATCTATTGACGGTTCATAAGGTGCGGACTGCTTTCGAGATCACCCTCAGAGCCTTCGTATTTGGGATAGGCTGTTATATCGTCTATTTTTTCATCTTGTGGGCCGCCTCTGGCACCCTCCCCCCGATGGCGGCCTGGAACGGCCCGCCTACTTTGGCGGAGATGCAACAAATTCACATCGGGGATATCGCTGGCGCGTTGGCGGTCTCTGTCTTGCTTGGAATTCTATGGAGCGGATCTGTCAATCACAGTTTCTTACTCAGATTTGTGCAAACACTTAGGATAACAAAGAAATTTGGAGACCAGGATGTATGGGATTTCACACTGAATTTAACAATTCCAAACGTGGAATATGCTTACGTCCGAGACTTCGAGAAGAAGGTTGTCTACAGTGGTTGGATCAAAGCCTTCTCTGAAGGCACTGCAAGACGAGAACTCCTAATGGAAAATGTTGAGGTTTTTGATCTGGATACGGCCCAAAAACTGTTGGAGACGCCGCTCCTGTATGTCAGCTTCTCGAACGATAGCTTCAACATGGAGTTCCCCTACTGAGGTTTTCCGAGGAGAGTGCAAGAATGACCGACCAAAGTGACTCGAAGTGTGCAGCGGGCACAGAGCGTGGACCACACCTTATGATACAGGAAGGCTATGTTAAGAAGGGGGGACAGAATACGTCCTACCAAATCACTACCCGGCCTGGTAGCCCTGCTCCCATGAAGCCGACATCGCAGGGCGACGCTTCATCTGGCCCAGCTGCAACTTCAGAATCGAACCCTACTGCGGCTCAGGACAAATAGCTCCACAGGCGAGAACGCGCTCACATCGACAAGGTCATGGCGATGGACCGCGAGACCTGGCTCACGCACATCCTTGAAGCGATCCGCGATCTCGCGGACGAAGACTATCAGGAGCGGGTCTGGGTGCGCGGCGAGGGACCCGAGGTCGATTCGAGCAC
>JBKPDM010000093.1:0-14318 GCA_046727895.1 Pseudomonadota bacterium
GGGTAAGTGTTGAAGCGGATCTCATGGGTCAGCGCATAGATGCGGCCATCTGCACCGATGTCGAAATCGTGATGTGTCTGCTGGAGATATTTCCAAATGACCTTCGAGTTCTTGTCGATTTTGACCATGCCGTAGCCCCAGGGCGAATCGCCGGCGGCGACGTAGATTGCGAGCAGATCGCCGTTCGGATAGAGCATGGCCTTGCGCCAGTAGATGAAGGCGTCCGGCTGCGGCTGGCGGACCGCGGCGCTCTGATCCCAGACCGTGCTGAACGGCAGGTGCCATTCGTGCACGACCTTGCCGTCCGCCGTGATCAGGAACGCGCCGGCCTCGTGGGCGGAGGTGTAGAGAGTGAGACCCGGATAGCTTCGCTCGGCATCGTGCAGGGTGACGCCCTTGGCCGCGGTTGGCTCGGGATACCAGAAGTCGGTCTGATACGGGTCGAGCGACTCGGCGCGTTTTTCGAGCACCGCCTTGCCGCCGAGCCAGGCGTCGCGCAGCCAGGGATAGGGCCAGGCCTCGGCAAGGACCACGAACGCGCCGCCGACAAAGGCGAGCAGCACGAGCGAGAGCAGGAAGACCGCGGACGGCAGCCAGCGGGACGTCATATCGGGCAGTTCCTCACAGCACGGGCAGGAGGCGTCTCAGGATCGTCGCCGAGCTCGCCGTGACCTCGTCGACGAAGGCCGCGAAGTCGAAGCGGGAGTCCTTGCCGGCGAGGTCGGAAAGCGCCCGGATCTCGAGCCAGCGCACGCGGAGGTGTTCGGCGACCTGGGCGAGCGCGCCGCCCTCCATGGCGACCGCGTGGGCCTGGAACTCGCGCTGCAGCCGCTCGCGGGTCGCCTCGCAGTGGATGAACTGATCGCCGGCGAGGATCGTTCCGTAGACCAGCCGCGGGCGCCGGCCCTCGCCGCCCGCCTGCGCCGAGAGCGGTGCCAACGCGAGATCGGCGAGCGCAGTCTGGATCCGCTCGAGCAGCTCGCGCTCGACCGCGTAGCCAAGCTCACGCGTCGGGTTGAAGAAGGGCACATGGCCCGCCTGATAAGGATGCAGGCGCTCGTTCTCGATCACGCCGCAGTCGTGCTGGATCGCGCGCGTCGCGATCACCACGTCGCCGATCGCGAGCTCCGGGTCGAGGCCGCCCGCGACCCCGCTGAACACCAGGATCCGGGCATGGAAGCGGGTTGCCAGAAGGGTCGCTACGGCCGCCGTGTTGACCTTGCCGATTCCGGCCTCGGCCAGCACCACCGAGTGGCCGTCGAGCCGCCCCTGATCGAAGCCGAAGGCGCCGATCCCGACCCGCTGCTCGTGCTCGAGATCGGCACGCAGATCGATCAGCTCCTGCGGGATGGCGCAGATCAGGCCGATCGGCGACGCGCTCGCCATGCTCCCTCCGCTGCCGCTGTGGAGTCGCCGCGGCGAGGTTTACGACGCCGCGCTGCCAACGCTATTGTTATGGGGCGTCGCGCTCAGAAACTCAAAGGCCCGTGTTTGGGGGCGCCCATGGCCAGGCAGATTGCAGGCATCGATCACGTCATCGTCGGCGTGCGCGATTTGGAGCAGGCAAAGGCGACCTATCAGCGGCTCGGCTTCGAGGCGACGCCGCGCGGCCGCCACGTTGGCTGGGGCACGGCCAACTACTGCCTGATGTTCCCCAACCACTACCTCGAGCTGCTCGGCATCGTCGACGCGGGCCAGTTCACCAACAACCTGGACCGCTTCCTCGCCGAGCGCGAAGGGCTCCTCGCGCTGGCGCTGCGCAGCACCGATCCGGCGGCGACCCACGAGGCCTGGCGGGAGGCGGGGCTGGCGCCGGCCGAGATCGCCGCGCTCGGCCGCCGGCTCGAGCCCGACGTCGAGCTGCGTTTCGCCAACGTCATGCTGGCGCCCGAGGCGACCGGCGGCGTATCGTTGTTTGCCTGCGCGCCGCTCACCCCCGACGCGATGCGGCGCCCGGACTGGCTGGCGCATGCCAACGGCGCGCTCGGCATCGCCTCGGTCACCGTCGCGGTCGATGACCCGGGCGCCTTCTACGACCCCATGGCACAGGTGTTCGGCAGCATCTGCCTGACCGAGACCGACGATACGCTCGCGGTGCACACCGGCAGCGGCGTGCTCCTGTTCGTCACCCCCGACGATCTCGACATGCTTCATCCCGAGCTCGAGGCGATCGCGACCGAGGGCGCACCGACCCTTGCGGCGCTCAGCCTCGCGGTGCGCGATCTCGGCGCCACCGCCGCCTGGCTCGATCAGCAAGACGTCGCCTATCGGCGCGACCTCGGCGGCACGATCGGCGTCGCGCCGGCGTCCACCCACGGCGTGATGCTCGAATTTGTCGCGGCCGGCGCGATGGCTGACCAATAGCTGCGATCGAGCGCCGGCGTAAGGATTGACATCTGGGTGATCAGCCCCCTAAGGTCTCTACTTCCAGTTGCCTATTCGGGGGGAAACTCTGATGCGCGTACTCGTGGCTTCAGCGGTCCTGGCGTTGACCGTCGGCGCTCCGGCGGCGTGGGCCCAGCAAGGCGAACCGGCAAGCAGTTCGGGCTGCGGCGTGGGCACCATCCTTTTCGAAGGCCAGAAAGGGCCCGTGCCGCAGATCCTCGCCGTCACCACCAACGGCAGCTTCGGCAACCAGACCTTCGGCATCACCTCGGGGACCCTGGGCTGCGAGAAGGACGGCGTGGTCCGCTCGCCGACCAAGGTGCGCGTGCTGCTGATGTCGAGCCTGGACAATCTGGCTACAGACGTCGCGCGCGGCGAGGGCGAGACGCTCGACTCCCTGGCGTCGCTGATGACCGTGGCGCCCGAGGACAAGGCGCGCTTCACTGGTGCCTTGCAGCACAACTTCACGCGCCTCTTCCCGAGTGAGAACGTGACCGTCGACGAGGTCATCGCGTCGATGAACGCGGTGTTGTCCGAGGACGCGGTACTGCAGCGTTACGTCGTCACCTGAGGCTCCGGCGGCCGCCGACCCGGGGCGGCGGCCGAATACTCGAAGCGTCGTCGCGACCCTGGTCGCGGGTTGGGCATTGGTCTGCGGGCAGGGCGCGGCGGGGGCCACCGGCTACCTGGAGGAGCTGATCGCGCGCGCCCGCGCCGAGCATCTGGCGGCGCGCCGCGAGTGGCTCGATCTCGGTCACTATCGCCCTAACCTGCTCGGCTCCGGCCATACCAGCCTGATCGACAGACCGGGCTTCTTCAACGTGCCGAACGGCAAGTTCGATCCCGAGGCCGAGCTTGAGGCGACGCTCTCGGGGTTTTTTGCCGAGGCCGCTGCTGGCAGCGAGGCGCAGCATCCGCAGTGCGCCTTTCCGGCCCGCTATCAGTGGCTCAAGGCCGCGCTCCACTTCGATCCCGCCCGGCTGGCGGAGCAATCCTGTCCCCGCTTCGACGACTGGCTCGCGGCGATCGACGCCACCCAGATCACCCTGATCTTCCCGGCGGCGTACATGAACAACCCGTCGTCGATGTTCGGCCACACGCTCCTGCGTCTCGATCGGGCCAATCAGGATGAGCAGACCCGCCTCCTGTCCTATGCGGTCAATTACGGCGCCGTCACAGGCAACGACAACGGCCTGCTGTTCGCCGTCCACGGCCTCACCGGCGGCTATCCGGGCACCTATTCGGTCATGCCCTACTACCAGCTGGTCCGCCAGTACACCGACTTCGAAAATCGCGACATCTGGGAATACCAGTTGAATCTGACGCCGGCCGAGGTGCACCGTCTTCTGGAGCATCTCTGGGAGCTGCGCGAGCAATACGCCGATTACTACTTCTTCGACGAGAACTGCTCGTATCAGCTGCTGTTCCTGCTCGATGTGGCGCGGCCGGGGCTCCGCCTGACCGACCGCTTCCCGGTGTATGCGATCCCGATCGACACGGTGCGGGCGGTCGTGCGCCAGGACGACATGCTGGTACGCGCCGTGTTCCGCCCCTCGAGCCGGACCCGGATCGAGCATGCTCTCGACGCACTCACCCCCGCCGAGCGGTCGCTGGTGCGCCGGCTCGCCGACGGGACGCTGGCACCCGACGATCCGAAGATCCTGCGCCTGGCGCCGGCGCAACGCGCCGCGGTGCTGGAGCTGGCCGCCGAGTTCGTGACCTACCGGATGCGGACCGGCGAGCAGAGCCGCGACCAAGCGGGCCCTCTTGCCTGGCGGCTGCTCGCCGCGCGCAGCCGGATTGCGGTCGCGGCCAGCACCCCGCCGGTGCCGGAGCCCGCGGTGCGGCCCGATCAGGGGCACGGCTCGGCGCGTCTCGCTATCGGCCTTGGCGCGCGCGACGGCCGGTTCTTTCAGTCGCTGAGCGCGCGGCCGGCCTACCATACGCTGAGCGATCCCGAAGCCGGCTACGTCAGGGGTGCGGAGATCGACTTCCTCGACCTCGAGCTCCGGCACTACGCGGGCGACAGCGCCCCGACCTTAGACTCGCTGACCGTGGTCGGCATTCGTTCGATCGCGCCCCAAAGCGCCCTGTTCAAGCCGATCTCCTGGGTGCTCGGCGGTGGCCTCGATCGCTTCCGGCGCCATGGCAACGACGAGAAGGGCGCCCTGGTCGGAACGCTCTGGGCGGGCGCGGGCCCCGCGCTCGCGCTCGGAGAGCGCGGCCTTGCCAGTCTGATGGGCGAGGCCGATCTGATTGCGGGCCCCGACTGCTCCGAGACCTGCTTTGGCGCCCTCGGCCCGGCCTTCACCCTGATCTGGCCGATCACCGGGCGCTGGACGGTGCAGCTCGACGGCCGCGTCCAGGCGCTGCTGGGCGAGGAGATCACCGAACGGTACGATGCCGGCCTCGACCAGACCCTGGCGCTGACCAGCAACCTCGCCCTCAAGCTCGACCTATTCCTGGAGAAGGATCGCGGCGGCCCGCAGACCGAATGGTCGACCTCGCTGCACTGGTACTTCTGAGCCGCCGGTTGGCGGGTCTGGCGCTGCTGGCACTCGCCCTTGCCGGCTGCACCGGCCTCGTCTTCCAGCCGATGCGCGAGCGGGTCCTGACGCCGGATGAGATCGGCCTCGCCTGGCGCGAGGTCGACTTCACCACGGCCGACGGGGTGCGCCTCGACGGCTGGTTTCTGCCCGCGCGCGTGCCGCGCCAGGGCAGCGTGCTGTTCCTGCACGGCAACGCCGAGAACATCAGCACCCACATCGCGAGCGTCGCCTGGCTGCCGGGCGCCGGCTTCGACGTGTTCCTGTTCGACTACCGCGGCTACGGCCGCTCGGCCGGTGAGCCCAGCCTCGACGGTCTGCAGCAGGATTTCAGGGCGGCACTGCAGACGCTGCTCGCCATGCCCGAGGTCGATCCGGAGCGGATCGTGGTGTTCGGTCAGAGCCTCGGCGGCGCGCTCGCGATCACCGCTCTCGCGGCGCCTCGCAACAAGAGCCAGGTGCGGGCACTGGTGGTCGAGGGCGCGTACACGAGCCTGCGGGCGCTCGCCCGCGAGAAGCTCGCCGGCTTCTGGCTGACTTGGCCGCTGCAATGGCCGCTCAGCCTGACCATCGACGACCGCTACCGACCGATCGACGTGATCGGCGAGCTCGCGCCGCTGCCGATCCTGATCATTCAGGGTGAGGGCGATCGGGTCGTTCCGGCCCGCAACGGGATCGCGCTGTTCGGCGCGGCCGGCCAACCGAAAGAATTGTGGTTGTTGCCCGGTACCGGGCACATCCAGGCGTTCGCGCGGCCCGAGAACCGCCGGCGGCTGCGTGACTACCTCGAAGCAATCCTTGCTACAGCGCCCCGATCGCTTGCAGTACGGCGCCGAGCTCTGCCCGGCCGGCGACATCGAGGGCCGGCTGCGGCGGCAGGGGATCGCCGACCGCAAAGCCTTGCATCTCCAGGCCACCCTTGATGCAGCCGGCGAGTGCGTATTTCACGAACAGCTGATTGAGCTGCCAAAGCTCGCCCTGGAGCGCCATCGCCTCCGCCCAGCGCCCGGCCCGGCAGAGTTCGTACAGCTGCACGCTCTGGCGCGGGACCAGGCAGGCGGGCCCGGCCATCCAGCCCTTGCCGCCGAGCAGCATGACGCAGGCCGGGATGTGCGCCGACGCGCTGAAGATGGCGAGTCGGTCGCCGACCCGGTTCATGATCGAGAGCAGGCGCCCGGTGTTGGTCGAGGCGTCCTTCAGGTAGCGGATGTTGTCGACCTCGGCGAGCCGCTCGATCGCGCCGAGCGACAGATCGCTGCGCTGGAACTGGGGATTGGTGTAGAGCACGATCGGGCAGTCAACCGCTTCGGCGATTGCCCGGAAATAGGCGACCACGCCCTCGTCCGGCACCGGGAAATAGGCTTCGAGGATCGCAAGGATACCGGCGCAGCCCAGCCGCTCGAATTCGATCGCCTGGCGGACCGCCTCCGTCGTGGTGGTCGCCGCGACGCCCGCGACCACCGGCACGCGGCCGGCCGCCGCCTCGAGCGTCACCTCGACCACGCGGCGCTTTTGCGACCGATCGAGATAGGCGAACTCGCCGGTCGAACCGAGCGGGGTGAGGCCGTGCACGCCGGCCGCAATCAGATGCTCGCAGAGTTGCGCGAGCACCTCGTCCTTGACCTGCCCGGCCTCGTCCACGGGTGAGACCAGGTAGGGAAACACGCCCCGGAACTCGCTCGCGCGCACCGCCAACCTCCGCCATCGCTCGGTACGATTATCGAAGGCGTCGCGCGTGGGCAACCGCCCTCGGGCGGGCTCAGGCGGCGGGCAGCGGCTCCGCCTGTGCGCTCGGCACCAGGGACGCGCCATGGCGATCGAGGCGGCCGCTCGCAAGCATCCGCTCGATCTCGGCCTCGATCAGGGCGCGCAGCTGGCTGCTGGTCGTCTGAAAGCCGAGCAGCCGGCTGACCCGGGTCGCGAGTTCGCCGGTCGTGGCGCCGTAATGGGCGCTCGCCACCTGGACGATCGCCGCTCGCATCTCGGCCGGCGGCAGCATCTCCGGCTGGCGCAGAGTGGCCGCTCGGACAGCGGCGCGGTCACGGATCGCCGGGTCGGCGTCCGGCAGCGCGTAGAACCGCCCCTCGCGCGTGATACGCTGTTCGCGGACCGCGCGGGCGAGGCCGCGATTGACCGCTTCGACGATCCGCCGGCCGGTGCGCTCGAAGCCGGCGAGCCGCGTCACCCGGCGAGCGATCTCATCGCCGTGCACCGGGCCCTCGATCTCGACGATCCGCACGACCACCTCGACCATGACCTCGGGCGCCAGGCGATGCGGCTCGCGATCGCAGGCGAGCTCGAATTCGGCTTCGACATAGGGCTTGGCCCTCGGGCCAGGCTCGGCCTCGCCGGTGGCCGCAGCACCCTCGCGGACGATCGCCTCGACGTCTCCCGCGGCTCTCTCCTCGGCGAAGGCCGTCCCGTCCAGACTTTCGTCGCGGGCCGTCCAGCGGGCCTTTGCGTCCTCGAGCGCGGCCGCCAGGCGGCGCAGCTCGGCCTCGGGATCGTGCAGCCAGTCCGCGCTCCAGATCCGATGCAGGATCCAGCCCTGGTCCTCCAGCACCTGCTGGCGCAGCCGGTCGCGATCGCGCGCCCAAAGGGCATTGTGGTAGCAGGCGCCATCGCACTCGATGCCGAGCAGATGGCGGCCCTCCCGTCCGGGATCGCGCACCGCCAGATCGACGAAGAAGCCGGCGACGCCGATCTGGCCGTCGACCTGGTAGCCGAGAGTCGAGACGGCCCGCGCGACCTCGGCTTCGAAGGGGGAGTCGAAGCCGCGCCCGCTCGGCCGGGCGATGCCGAGCACGCCGGTTGCGGCATAGGCGAGAAAGGTCTTGAGCGCGGCGACGCCGCGGCCGCGGGCGCGCTCCAGATCGATGTCGTCGGCGGTGATCGAGGCGAACACCTCGAGCCGCTGCCGGGCGCGCGTGATCAGAACGTTCAGGCGCCGCTCGCCGCCCTCGTGGTTGAGCGGACCGAAGTTCATCGCCAGATAGCCGCTGGGATCGCGCCCGTAGCCGACCGAGATCAGGATCACATCGCGCTCGTCGCCCTGGATCGTCTCCAGGTTCTTGACGAAGAACGGCTCGGCGCGCGCGGTGGCGAAGAACTCGCGCACCTCGGGCGGCTCGTCACGCCACAGATGCTCGAGCTGCGCGAGGATCGCATCGCGCTGGCGGATTGAGAAGCAGCCGACGCCGAGCGAGAGTTCCGGGCTGATGTGGGCATGCGCGATCACCGCCCGGGCGACCGCCTCGGCCTCACGCCGGTTGACGCCGCTGCCGCCGCGATCGAAGCAACCATCGGCGACGTGGCGGAACACCAGCCCGAGGCGCTGGTCGGTGGCGAAGGGGCTCGGCACGATGTGCAGGCGGTCGTCGTAGAACTCGCGGTTGGAGACCGCGATCAGGCTCGGATGGCGGCTCCGATAGTGCCAGCGCAGCATGCGTTGCGGCATGCCGGCAGCCGCGCAAGCGCCAAGGATGCTCTCGAGATCGCCGGCCGGCAGGACTTCCACGGCATCATCCGTCGCGTCGGCGGGCCAGTCCTCGTCGCCCGGGCCGCCCGTCTTGAAGAACGGGCTCGGCGGCAGCTGGCGCTGATCGCCGACCACGACCATCTGCGCGCTCCTGGCGATCGCGCCGAAGGCATCGACCGGCTCGACCTGGCTTGCCTCGTCGATCACCAGGAGGTCGAAGCGCAGCGTGCCCGGCGTCAGGAACTCGGCGATCGAGAGGGGGCTCATCATCATGACCGGCTTGATCGCCTGGATCGGCTGGCCGGCGCGCGCGAGCAGCTGGCGGATCGGCAGATGGCGGCGCTTCTTGGCGAACTCCCGCTCGAGCAGTCCGAGCTGGCCGATCTCGCCGCCACGTTTGGGCAGGCGGGCATGATGGGCCGCGGCGATCTCGCGCCGGGCGAGCTGGATGCGCTCACGATCGAGCTGCCGGAAGCGCTCGATCAGCTGCTCGTGCTCGGGGCCGGCGAACTCGGCCAGCGCCGGCTCGGCCTCGATCGCCTGGCGCAGCTGCGCCTCGTAATAGGCGTGATCGAAGGCATCCAGCGCCCGATCGGCGGCGAGTGCGCCGTGGTGCAGCTGATAGGTGAGCCCCGACATGCCGAGGCCGATCGCCTGCCGCTTCTGGGCGCAGTAGCCGATCCAGAGATTGAGCGCTCCCGGCTGCTCGGCCCAGCGCTCGAGACGCTCGAGCACGCGATCGAGCGCCAGCGCCTCGATCCGGGCTTCGCCGAATGCTTCGCCGAGATCGAGCTGCAGGCGCTCGACCAGCGCGCGCCAGCCGGCGCTGACCACGGCGAGCAGCCGGGCGCTGTGGGCGCCCAGGACGATCGCTGGCTCGCGATCGCCGACTTCGGCCAGGAGTTTCAGGAGACAAGCCAGGAGCGCCGGATCGGGCAGACGGCGCCGCCAGGCGAGGATCGTGCCGAGCTTCTGCCAGTCGGAGCGCTCGCCCGCCCAGAGCCGGCCGAACGCTGCCTGACCCAGGGCGTCGCTTTTCAGGATGTGCTGGCGGGTGAGCTGCGCACCGATCAGGCGATCGAGCAGAGTGAGCTGTCGCGCCGATCCGGACGGTGGCGTCGTCTTTGCGATGCCGCGGAGCGTCGCGCGGGCGCGCCGGTAGGTGCGACTCAGTCCGCGCCACCAGACGCCGCCATAGGCGGCGAGGTCGCGCCGCGTGGCGGCAAGGTCGTGCGACCAGGCCGCCTCGGTGACGATGGCGTCGAGCTCGGCGCGCGCCGTCTGCAACGATTGGCCCGCCTCGACCAACAGCTGGACCGCCAGCCCCTGACGCTCCCAGACCGCGCCGCGCAGAGCCTCGGCGTCGACGTCGGCCGGCAGCTCGGCCAGGCTTGCGCAGCCATCGATCAGTTGCCCGAGCCGCTCGGGCGTCGGCGTGCCGGCGCGGATGCCGAGCCACTCCTGCAGCTTTGCTGCCGCCTTGAGCAACAGCGCCGTTGGCTCGCGCAGCGCCTCGATCGCCTGCGCGAGTGCCTGGCGATCGCTCGGCAGCAACGCGCTCAGGCCGACACCCCGCCAGAGATGCTCGGCCGGTGTGCCGAGCTCGGCGACCCGCGTGGCCAGGGCGCGCAGTTGTTGCCGGCGCTCGCGCATCCCGGCGCGGCGCCAGTGGGTCGCGCCTGGGAGTTTGACCGCGGGGGGCACCGCCGTGCGGCCGTTCAGCTCGGCGAGATGCCCGATCGCCTCGAACGGCGTGACGCCGGCGCTGCCGACCGGCCGATGGAGCACCTCCGCGTAATGGTTGAGACGCGCGCGGGCGACAGCCAGCTCCGCGCAGAGGTCGGCCGGATCGCCCTGCCGGGGGGCGCCCAGCTGCAGGGTCCGCTCCAGCTCCTCGAGGAAGCTTCGCTTGTTGGCGCGCCGGCTGTGCAGCTCCTGGCAGAGGTCGCCGAGGCCGATCTGATCGAGCCGGCGCTTGACCACCTCGAGCGCGGCCATCTTCTCGGCCACGAACAGCACCGTCTCGCCGGCGTGCACGGCGGCCGCGATCAGATTGGCAATGGTCTGGGACTTGCCGGTGCCGGGCGGGCCCTGGACCAGGAGGTTGGCGCCGGCGCGCACGGCCTCGATCGACAGCGTCTGCGAGGCGTCGGCATCCAGTACGTGGCGAAGATCGCCGGCCGCCAACCGCTCGTCGAGCGGCTGCTCGTCCGGTCCGTCATTGGGCTCGGCCCGAAAGCCGTCGGTCAATAACGCGCGCAGGAGCGGCCGCTGATCCAGCGCCGCCTCGGCCGGCCAGGTCGCGGGATCGAGATCGCGGTACATCAGGAGCTTGGTGAACGAGAACAGGCCGAGGACGATGTCGTCGCGGCGGACCCGAAAACGCGGCTCCGCCTGCACCGCCTCGGCAACCGACCGGAGATAGACCCCCGGGTCGAGGCGCTCGGCCGGATCGATCTCCGGCAGGGTGAGCGCGAATTCCTGGCGCAGCTTCTCGACCAGCGAGAGGTTGGTCACGAGCTCCTCGTCGGCGAACCAGAGGCGGAAGCGCTCGACGGCGCTGCCCCGCTCGAGGCGCACCGGGACCAGGAGCAGCGGCGCATGCCGAGGCTGGTCCGAGGACGGCGTCTCGTACCATTCGAGGAAACCGAGCGCCAGATAGAGGGCGTTGACGCCGCGCTCCTCGTAGTGGGTGCGGGCGTCGTAGTAGAGGCGGAGCAGCCGGCCCTGGAGCCGCTCAGCGCCGAGCCCGGTCTGCAGCCAGAGGTCCTGGTGGTGCGGCAGCGCCAGGTCGTCGTCGGCCGGCTCGGCGGGCGGGGGCAGGTCTTCGAACAGATCGCCGCCCGGGCTGTCCGCCTGGTACGGCAGCCGGCGCGCGCGAAAGCCGAGGGCCTTGCCGTCGTCGACCAGGAGCCGGAACACGCTGTCGCTGCGCTCGTCGATCCCCTCGATCGTATTCGAGCGCGCTCGATGGCGGGGCGTGTTCAACAATCGATTGCGCCCCGAAAGGTCGAGGAGCTCTTTGCGCGCCTGCGCTAGAATCCGTCCGACGTCGCTCACCGCATCTGCGAGCGGCTCGCCCGGGTGCACCGACGCCAACGGAGGATTCACCAAGGTCATGCCCGGACCTGGTCCGAGCATCCTGAAGGGTTGGATTGCCGGATCGGTCCCGGCAATGACGAGCGAGTCATGCGAATACGCCGGCCTTAGCAACCCCTAGCATAATGTCATTGGCAGCCTATACAACGCCGGTCGATAAAGTGCAACCGTAGTCGAGGAAGCCGGCGCAACTATCTGATCACGTGCCGATCCGGTCGGGCGACACCCTCCGGGGCCGTGGTCAGCCGGGCGTTGCGACCTCGATGAGATTGCCGTCCGGATCGCGGAGGTAGATCGAGGTGATCGAACCGGCGGCGCCGGTGCGCGCCACCGGCCCCTCGATCACCGGATGGCCGAGCCTCTCGAGATGTCGCGCCACGTCGTCCAGCGCCTTCCCGGTGAGGAAACAGAGATCGGCCGAGCCCGGCGTCGGCCGCGCGGCCTTGGGCTCGAACTCCCGCCCGGCGAGATGCAGATTGATCTTCTGCGAGCCGAAATGCAGCGCCTTCCGCCCCGCGCCGAACTCCCGCAGCTCCATGCCCAGCCCCTCGACGTAGAACCGCACCGTCGCGTCCAGATCGCGGACGGTCAGCACCAGATGGTCGAGGCTTGTGATCATGGGGCTCATTTCATACCGATTCGTTCTGTCTCCGGGATCTTACCAACACTTTTTTAATGCCGTCCGGATAGTTAATGAGAGATGAAAATCACACTCAGGGCTCGCGTAATGCACAACGTAACCCCCGTCCTCGAAATCCGCAACCGTAAGGGCCACGCCGCCTTACATGCCGAAGGGCCCACAGCCATCTACGCGGCCGTGGCGCTCGGCTCATTCGTTGGGTTGGTATGATAGTGGTCGCGACTATGGGTTCTCCACTCGTTCCCTCGCAGGTGCCACGCACCATCGCCGAGCTCGGCCCGACCCGGCTGCTCGCTTCCTCGCCACCGAGCGTGGTGTCGGAACCTCGAAGCCTGCTCAGTTGGGCGGGTGGCCGACGGCCGGACGGTGGTCCGGCCGTTGTGTCTTACCGGACCCCGAGCTTCTCAGAGGCCATCTTGGTGCCCTCGACGCGCGACTTGATCTTCTGGAACGCGATGTCGCGCGCGACGTCCGGCGAGCCGTGCTTCGGCTTGACGTCGATGCTGAACGGCGAGAAGCCGCAGTCGTCGGTCGAGCCGAGGCGCTCTTTCGGTATGTACTTCGAGGCCAGCACCAGGTCGTCGCACACCTCCTGCGCGCTCTCGACCCGCGGATTCTGTGGGTTGATCACACCGATGAAGCAGACCTGCGGGACGCCATTGGCGTCCGCCCGGCTGTACTGGCCGATCAGCTTGTAAACGCGCTCCTTGTCCGGCTCGCTCGCGAGCTGCATCAGAAAGTAGCCGGCGTTCATCTTGAACATGCTCGGCAGCAGCTCGGCGTAGTCGACATCGGCGCTGTGGGTCGCGTCGCAGTCGCCGCCCGGGCAGGTGTGGATGCCGATGTTCTTCCGTTCCTCGGCCGAGAACCGGTTGATGACGCGGTTATTGAGCTCGATGAACTGGCTGAGCATGTGCCGGCCGGTCCAGGGGTTGCGGGGATCGTTGCGGCAGGCGAGCCGTCCCTCGGTGAAGTCGATCGAGACGCGCACGGCCCCGGTCGCGAAGCACTTGCGGATGTCCTTCTCGCACTCGTCACAGAGATCGCTCAGGAACTGCTCGCTCGAGTAGCCCGGCACCTCGCCGTCGAGGGGATACAAGAGCGCCAGCATCGAGGGCGCGATCACCGCCTGCTTCATCGGCTTCGTCGCCATCTTGATCGACTTCGCGAGATAGTCCGCGGCATAGGTCTTGTACTTGAACGGCCCGCCGGTCAGGCGTGGCAGCTGGCGGTGATGGCCGTCGGTGAAAATCGCGAAGTACTGGCCGTCGGCGGCGAGGTTCGGCGCGAGGCCGGTCCCGGCCAGCGTGTCGGTCAGCGGATAGGTCGCGAAGCTCGAGGCGCGCTGCTCGCCGTCGGAGATGATCGGCGCGCCGGTCGCCTCCATCCGTTTGATCGAGTCGAGACAGGCGGCATCCTGCTCGGCCTCGAGCTGTGCGTGGCTGATTTTGCCGGCATCGTAGGCCGCAAAGGCCGCCTGAAGCTTGGCTGGCCGTGGCAGCGAGCCCACGGGCTCGGTCGGAATCGGCATCGTCGTACCTCCCAGATCGTGTCGCCGAGACTTGGCAGATGAGATCGTCTTAGGGGAATGATCGTGGTTCAGTAACCCGCTGGAGGCAACCTCTTCCACCGCAATTATCTGCCGGGTCAGACCCGCACGACGCGCCTGCGCGGCTATCCTCCGCCGAACTCGATCTCCTCCATGTCGTCGTCCGAGTAGCCGAAGTGGTGGCCGATCTCGTGGATCAGGGTGTTCCTGACGATGTCGGCGAGCGGCTCGCCGGTCTCGCACCAGTAGTCGAGCAGCGGCCGGCGATAGAGAAAGATCATGTCGACGTCCTGGCGCGGTGGCGCGAACTCCGAGCCGTGGCCGACCGGCACGCCGTGATAGAGGCCGAGCAGATCGAACGGGCTCTCGAGGCCCATCTCGTCGAGGGTCGCATCGTCCGGAAAATCCTGAACGCGGATCACCACGCCCCGGACGTGGCCGCGAAACGGCTCGGGCAGCTCGGCCAGCACCCTGTGCCCGATCCGCTCGATGTCGACCGCCGAGGGCGGTCCCGCCTCGGCCTTGTCAGACCAGTCACTCCGACCCATCGTCTACTCTCAACCCAGGCAGCGGTCAGGGAGATGCGCCATGGCGACCTGCGAGAAGCTCACCGGCCTCGCC
>JBKPDM010000094.1:0-5671 GCA_046727895.1 Pseudomonadota bacterium
TCGAGGTATCTGGCGCAGACGCGTCCAGGGACGAGGGAGGTGCTTTTTCTTCCATGGGTGCGTGCTGCCCTCTGAGTTCGGGACCTCGTGACCCCAGGCGGTCCCTCTCCAGATCCTTATGATGGACGCCGACGAATAGACCGAGGTGGACAGACCCGTAGCCGAGGCGCTGGTTGAGAAGATCCCAACCGCAGAGCTGTTCCTCTACCCGGGTTCGGCCCACCTGTTCGCCGACCCGAGCTCAGGCGATTGCGACGAGGAGGACGCCCTTTTGCTCAAGCAACGCACGCTCGCCTTCCTGCACCGAGTTGGCCAGACGCTGTAGACGGATCTGGTGAGGATGAAGGCGCGCTGAGTGGGAACTCGGCCACAAGTTATCGTGCCCCGCACTTCCATCGAGCGGACGTGCCTTCGGCAGGCGCATCGGCGTTACGTGCCTCGAACGCGATCGATGGTCGCTGACGATCGAGGGCATGGTCGAACGACCCAGGGACCGAAGTGACGAGCATCGACGACAACGCCACCAACCCGACGGGTTGCAGTGCGGGGGCTGGTGGCAACAGAGATCAATCGGGTTCGCCAGCGAATTGCCTGGCAGCGTCCGGAATGATCACGCCCGGGAGCTTGCGGGAGACCCAGATATGAACCGCCGGGCGCAGATCTGGCGGTTCGTCCAGGCAGCCGCCCTTCACGCTGATCGTCTCTGATGCCGGCACCGATTCGTGCCACAGACGCGAGCCGCAGTGCGGGCAGAACGCACAGGCGAGCGTGCCGCCGCTGTCGGTCGCGCGCGACCAGTTCTTCACTTCGCCCCGGATGACGCGAAAGTCCGGGCGCCTGACGATGACCGAGATGCCGAACGCGGAGGCCGACTGTCTCTGGCATTCGCGGCAGTGACACACATACAGCGCCACCGGCTCGCCTGTGATCTCGTAGCGGACCGTGCCGCACTGGCAGCCCCCGGCGAGGCGATTGGGGTGAAGAGCGCCGGCCATGTCCTACCTTCCGATGCAGCGCGTTCCTCTCGTGCTCAGTGAGGAATAGGCCGATCCGTGACCAGACGCACGCCGACATACGCCATCCGCCTTGCGGTCGGGGGCGGGGCACATCGATATGAACGCGGGCGCTTAGACTCACGGCCGCTCGCCGTCGGGACTTAACCGTCCTTTCGGAGATGCTGCCGGCTGCCGAGGCGGGTCCGGTCGATGCGTCAGCTGCGGACGGGAGCCGGACCGAAACCATGGGTCGGTTCCCCGAAAACTCGCACCCGCTACCTCCGTCATGCCTTGGGTCGAGGCCCCTTCGCACCAGGCTTCTTCTCGGGGAGGGTCGCTGCGAAGTCGATGCCCCGCTGGATCCATGTCGCGAGCGCCGTGTCGGTCCGGTAGCCCTCTGGGTCGACCAGCACGAAGCCCGTCGGGCGTCGGCCCGCGAATTCCATCGGCCGCACATGCGGCTGAGTGAGCAACCGCTGGTACGCTTCCCGTCCGACCCGGACCATGAGGGCGGAGCCGGTAACGCCGCAACACATATTCCCGCTCACCATGAAGCATATCCCGCCCATCATCTTCCTTTCGACGAGGTCACGTCGTCCGGACAGGACCCGTCGCACGCGCACAGCGGTGTTTTCGTCATACGCCACGATCAGGGACTCGGCGTGCGCTTCGTCGCCAGGATTTCCGCGAGACGCTCGAAGCTTGTCTCCCAGCCGATGCAGGTGTTGGTGCACACCTCGGGTGCGGCGAAGCCGGAATGCCGAAGCGTGATCCGGGTCGAGACCGGCGCCTGGAGAACACGCCCTGGCGGAGCCGCGATTTCGACACTGGCGAGAATGGGACCGTCGGCAACCTCGGCAACAGCACGTGCTCTGCCGTTTTCAATGCTGCTCATGTTTCCTCCAGGCAATGCATCAACTTAGCGAGACTAGCCGACTAGCCTGCCAGAGTGCTCGATCGTCACGTCCTAGCGTCCGGGCAATCGCGTGAAGCCGTCGGCACTCCAGCGTTCGCTGCCCACGCCGTGATGGACGAAGAAGAGCCCGTCGGGATCGTACTTGTCCTTCACCGCGAGCAGCCTCGGGTAATTCGCGCCCCAGAAGGATTCCTGCCACGCCGTCTCGAAGAAATCGCTCTCCGCCACATAAGCGCCGGCGGCCGGCAGCAGCGGTCGGATCGCGCTCATGGCGCGGTCAATCGCCTTCGCCTGCTGGCGAGCCGTCGCGAGGTCAGGCTCGTGGCCGGGAATGCCGGGATAGGCCGGCGGGCCTTCAGCCGCGCTGATGACCAGCGCGAAGGCATCCAGCACGGCCGGATTCATCGCGGTGTCCCGGGCCGCGGCGATGGCGGCGGCGGGCGCCCCCGCAAGGCCCTTGTTGACGTGCAGAGACACGCCCCAATGACGGCTCGCCGCCAGCAGGGCATCGGCGAGAGATGCCTGCCGGTCCTTTTGCAGAAGCGAGGCATGCAGCCATGCCGACTGGTAGCCGTGCAGGACCTGTCCGGCTTCCTCAAGATTGCCCGCCCAGAACACGTTGGCCTCGGGGGCGGTCGGGCGGTCGTCCGCGAGCACCACGCCGGGCACCTCCTTGAGGAAGCCAGGGTCCCAGAAGCGCCGGGCCGGCGCGGCCAGGACCCATGGCGCCGAGATGACGCGGAAATCCTCCGGCGAGCCGGCCAGCCAGTCGAGGAACGGGCGCCAGATCGTCTCGGCCCGCTGCTGGTCCAACCCCTGGAACACCATGGCGATCTCGAGGAGGTTGCCCGGCCGGAAGGCGATCTGCTCGCCCCAGTGCGGGTTGAGCAGGCTCTCGCTGTAGAAGCTGATGACCCGGCCGATCAGCCGGCCGAACGCGTCGTCCGATGTGGCCTCGATCGTCATGTTTACGGCGCCGAAGAAGTCGGGCAGAGGGTGCGTCCGCAGCGTGAGCCGGGTCACGACGCCGAGGCTGCCGCCCCCGCCGCCTTTGAGGCCCCAGAACAGGTCCGGATAGGTGCAGGCGTTGGCGATCCTCACGGCGCCATCGGCGGTGACGACCTCGGCCTCGAGCAGGCTCGCCGCCGCCATCCCATAGGCCTTGGAGAAGCTTCCGAAGCCGCCGCTCAGGATCAGGCCGGCCACGCCCACGGTGAGGCAGCCGCCGCCCTGGACGTAGCGGCCCGCCTTCGGCGTGACGGCATCGTAGACCTGGCCCCAGATCGCACCCGCCTCGACCGTGACCGCGTGTTGCGGCTCGTGGCGTCCCGCGCAGCCGGCACCGATGAACGCCTCGTGCAGCGTGACCGCGTTCATCTTTCGCGTCCAGATCAGCAGCGAGTCGGCGGCGTTGGATGTGCCCTGGTAGCTGTGGCCGCCACCCTTCACGACGAGCCGCAGATGGTGCTCGCGGGCGAAATTGACGGCGGCGACGACGTCGTCCGTGGTCCGGGCGGCCACCGCGTAGACGCTCGGCCTCGACGTCCAGGCGTCGACCCAGCCGAGGGATTGCGTGAGCCCGATCTCGTCGCCGAGGTAGTAGGGGTTCTTCAGCTCCTTGAAGACCTGGGCGCAGGCGGGGCTCGACGACGCCTCCGCGCAGGCGGCGAGCGGCGATTGCACCTTGACCAGCCGGCCCCCGACGTCCTGGCTCAGCCGGTTCCAGCTGGCTTCGGAGGGCCATGCCGGATCGCCGGGCCGGACGCGGGACCGGGATCCGACGGCGCCCCGGGCCGGTCCCGGTCCGAGCAGCCACGACCAGATGCCTGAGAGAAACGGGATCGTCGCTGCCACTCTCTGCAAGAGGCCTCGTCTGTTCATCTGACCCCCTGGCCCCCTCGCCGAACTCGCCAATCGGATAGCCGCGGCGGCCGATTCAGACAAGATTCGAAGCCGACGTCCGAATGGCTGCTGCAGTCGGGCGGACAGTTCACGTTTGCGGGCCAGCTTTCGTTTGACTCATTCATAACTAATGAGTTATTGGTTTTGCATGGACATCGCACAGGACGCCCTCTTCAAGACCCTGGGCGATCCGACCCGCCGGGCGATCTTCGAGCGCCTGAGTCACGACGGCGAACAGACCGTGCGGGCGCTCACCGAGCGGTCCGGAGTCTCGCAACCGGCGGTCTCCAAGCACCTGGGCGTTCTGAAGCGGGCCTGCCTGGTGCGCGACCGGCGCAAGGGGCGCGAGACCCACTACAGTGCCCGGCCGCAAGGTCTGGCGCCTCTGATCGACTGGATGAGCCTCTACGGCGCCTTCTCGCGCGACCGGTTCGATCCCTCGAAGCTCTGGCGAACAGGATGGATTAATGACCGAACCCGCCGCCACGCGTTCCATCGTCGTCGAACGCGAGATGCCGCATCCGCCGGACAAGATCTGGCGCGCGCTTTCGCAAGCCCCGCTGATCGAGCAGTGGCTGATGAAGAACGACTTCCAGCCGGTCGCGGGCCACAGGTTCAATTTCCGCGCCACGCCGATGCCGCACTGGAAGGGCGGCACGCGGGTGCGCATGGAGGAGTCGGGCTTCCGGCCCGAGGTACTACCAGGGTGCCGGTTCGTCGATGGCCTGGAGCGAGTGGCCGCCGGGCTGGGTTAGCCGTCTGTGGTAGGGCGGATTCTTCGGAGGTGCAATGACGCTTGAAGGAAAGGTCGCCCTGGTCGCGGGCGCAACGCGCGGCGCGGGTCGGGGCATCGCGGTCGAGCTCGGTGCTGCGGGCGCCACGGTCTATGTCACCGGACGGACGACCCGTGAGCAGCAATCCGAGTATGCCCGGCCGGAAACCATCGAGGAAACCGCCGATCTGGTCTCGGCGGCCGGCGGCAACGGCATAGCCGTTCGGGTCGATCACCTCGTCGCTGACGAGGTCAAAGAGCTGGTCGAGCGCATCCGCGCCGAGCAGGGTCGTCTCGACGTCCTCGTCAATGACCTGTGGGGCGGAGAGAACCTCAAGGAATGGAGCAAGCCCGTCTGGGCGCATGATCTCCGGAACGGTCTGCGCATGCTCGATCTCGGCGTGCGTACGCATCTGATCACGGCGCATTATGCATTGGCGCTGTTGATCGAGCGTGCCGGCGGTCTTCTGGTCGAGGTGACGGACGGCACCGCCGAGTACAATGCGGACCATTACCGGATCAACCCTTTCTACGATCTCGCAAAGGTGGCGGTGACGCGCATGGCCTGGGCCCATGCCAAGGACCTGGCACCGCATGGCGCGACCTCGGTCTCCATAACGCCCGGGTGGCTACGCTCGGAGATGATGCTGGAGGCGTTTGGCGTGACCGAAGGAAACTGGCGTGAGGCGGTCACGAGAGTGCCGCATTTCGTGATCTCCGAGACCCCCCGCTTCGTCGGGCGCGCGGTGGCGGCGCTGGCCGCTGACCCGGATCGCGCGCGTTGGAACGGGCAGTCGCTGTCCAGCGGTGAGCTGGCGAAGGTCTATGGCTTTACCGATTTGGACGGCTCCCGCCCCGACGCATGGCGGTATGTCGCGGAAGTGCAGGATGTGGGAAAGCCGGCCGACGCGACCGGCTATCGATAGGCCTACGCGTCAACTAGTACTAGTACCTGCTAGCATAAATCGGCGTGCCATGCTAGTGCGTTGGCATGTCGATTCAGGAAGCGACGCCGATCGTTCTGACGGCGGAGGAGCGGCGCCGGCTGGAGGGCTGGGTCCGCTCGAGCACGACCGAACAGCGCCT
>JBKPDM010000095.1:0-7914 GCA_046727895.1 Pseudomonadota bacterium
GCCTGGGTCGCTTCCGGGGCTTTGGAGAATCGCCATCGCTCGATGTACGATTGATCCGAAAAATAGTCAGCCACCAGGAGGTGGGTCTCCCGTCCGGATTCGTCCCGGTACCAGCGGAGACCCGGCGTATTGAAGCAGGGATGGAGTACGCTGAAATAGAGCCCACCGCCGGGCCGCAGCACCCGAAAGGCCGCACGAGCTGCGTCCGCAAATCCAGGGCCATCCATCAGGGCCATCGTCGAGAGGGCGGCATCGAAGCTCTGGTCGTCGATGCTGTCCAAGCGCGTGAACGACTCGACGCGATAGGCGATGCCGAGGGGTTCTTCGGATTCGGCGCTGCGGGCGGCCGCGATCATTCGTTCCGCGATGTCCACGCCCGTCAATCGCGCTCCGCGACGCGCGAGCGCGCGCGTGTTATGGCCCTCCCCACAGCCAAGATCGATGACGTCGTGTCCGTCGAGCTCCGGAAGGAACGCGAGGAAAGCGGGCAGGGTGAACACCTCGCGATAGCGGTCGTATCCGGCGCGAACATGCTCGACCCAGACCTTGGCGTTCAGATCCCACGCGGCGGCCACTTGTGTTTCGTCGATGTCCATTCTCTGATCCGAGTTTGAAGCGAGCCCTGATGACGTCGGTGTAAGCGAGCGAAGATGCCTGTTGCAACGCATGCTCTGAAGATAACCAACGCAAGCGTTCCGGTATGCCTGCTCGAGGGCGACTTTACCGATGCCGGCGACGGCCTCGCCCGGGTCGACATCGGCATCGAGGACGGACGGATCGTCGCCGTCCGCCCGGCCGGGACGAGAGGCGAGCTGGAGGGCGCGGCGGTCATCGAGCAGCAGGGCGGGCAGGTCTGGCCCGGCTTCGTCGATGTCCACACCCACCTCGATAAGGGCCACATCTGGCCGCGCTGCGAGAACCCGGACGGCAGCTTCGAGGCCGCGCTCGCCGCCGTCCGTGCCGACCGCGCAGCCAACTGGTCGGCGGACGATGTGCGGGCGCGCTTCGAGTTCGGGCTGCGCTGCGCCTTTGCCCACGGCACGGTCGCGATCCGCACCCATCTCGACAGCCCGCCGCCGCAGGAGCGGATCTCCTGGCCCTTGTTCCGCGAGCTGCGCGCCGAATGGGCCGGGCGGATCGATCTGCAGGCGGTCTCGCTGGTCACGCTCGACGACCTCCGCGGCGCTTTCGCCGAGGAGCTCGCCGATCTGGTCGCCGAGTGCGGCGGAATCCTCGGCTGCGTGACCTTCATGCTGCCGGACATCGACGCCCAGCTCGACCGGATCCTTGCGCTCGCTGCGGATCGGGGCCTGGATCTCGACTTCCACGTCGACGAGAGCCTCGATCCCGGCGCCCGATCGCTCCGCAAGATCGCCGAAGCCGCGTTGCGGCGACGCTTCGCCGGGCGCATCCTCTGCGGCCATTGCTGCTCGCTCGCGGCGCAGCCGCCGGGGGAGGTCGAGACGACCCTCGATCGGGTGCGTGAGGCCGGCATTGCCATCGTCAGCCTGCCGATGTGCAATCTCTACCTGCAGGATCGCGCGCCCGGCCGGACGCCGCGCCGGCGTGGCGTCACCCTGCTGCACGAGATGGCCGCGCGCGGCATCCCGGTCGCGCTCGCCTCCGACAACTGCCGCGACCCATTCTTTGCTTACGGTGACCACGACCCGCTCGAGGTGTTCCGCGAGGCGGTGCGCATCGCGCACCTCGACCGCCCGGTCGCCGCCTGGCCGGCGGCGGTGACCCGCACGCCCGCCGGGATCATGCGCCTGCTGGAGCGAGGCCGGATTGCCCCGGGTGCGCCGGCCGACCTGGTGCTGTTTCGCGCGCGTGGCTGGAGCGAGCTGCTGTCCCGCCCGCAGACCGGGCGCATCGTGCTGCGCGCCGGCCGCCCGATCGACCGGACGTTGCCCGACTACCGCGAGCTGGACGAGCAACTCGGCCGGTCGAGCCCGGCCCGCGGGGGGACCTGATCGACGGGCCCGACCCGCTCGCCATGGACGACGGCATCCGCTAAGCCTAGCGTGTCGGGATCGGCACTCGTCGTCGGCAGTTCCAAGAACCGCGAATCGCACCTGTCGGAGTGAGGCACATGAGGAATAGCGCTCTCTGGTTGGCGTTGTCGACGCTGCTCCTATTCGGCTGCGCGCAGCACAGCAAGGCATGGGACGATGCCTGGGCGCAATGCCAGGCCGACTCCTTCGAGGCGTTGGACGCCGGCGGTGACATCGCCCACGATCAGCGTTCGGAGTGGTTTCAGAACTACATCAACTCTTGCATGAAGGAGAAGGGGTTCACCGAGTAGGGTGCCGTGAGGCATGACCGAGCTGAACGCGCTGGTGCGGGACCTCGGCGACATCCGGACTATCGACGATCCGGCGAAGGTCCTGCAGAAGAGCCGGGATTTCTATTGGTACAGTCCGGTCCTGAAGCGCGAGCTGGAGCACGTCTCGGCCGATCTGGTGGTCGAGCCGAAGAGCGAGCCGGAGGTGATCCGCACGCTCGCCGCCTGCCACCGGCACCGCATCCCGGTCACCGTGCGCGGCGGCGGCAGCGGTAACTACGGCCAGGCGATGCCGCTCGCGCGCGGCGTCGTCATGGATCTCTCGCGCCTCGATCAGGTCAAGGAGATTGGCTTCGGTCGTGTGCGCACCGAGGCCGGGGCAAAGCTCGCGCGGATCGACCAGGTCTGCCAGGAGCACTCGCGCCAGGAGCTGCGCCTGCATCCGAGCACGCTCAAGATGGGCACGATCGGCGGCTTCATCGCCGGCGGCTCCTCGGGCATCGGCTCGATCACCTGGGGCCTGCTGCGCGATCGCGGCAACATCCTGGGCCTGCGCATCGTCACCATGGAGGCCGAGCCGCGGATCATCGAGCTGCGCGGCGAAGCCATTCAGAAAGTCAACCACGCCTACGGCACCAATGGCGTGATCACCGAGGTCGAGATGCCGCTGGCACCGGCGTCCCCCTGGGTCGATCTGATCGTTGGTTTCGCGGACTTCATGACCGCGGTCCGCTTCGCCAACGCGCTCGCCCACGAGGATGGCATCCTGAAGAAGCTGATCAGCGCGCTCGCGGCACCGATCCCCGAGCTCTACTTCCGCCCGCTCAGGAGCCGGATCCCGGATGGCGCCAGCGTCGTGCTGCTGATGATCGCGGACTTCGCCCTCGAAGCCTTCAAGGACTTCCTCGAGACCTGGCCCGGCGAGATCCTGCTCGAGCGCGCGGCCGCCGACCCCAAGCGCCGGGCGCTCCCGGTCTTCGAACTATCCTGGAATCACACCACCTTGCACGCGCTGAAGATCGACCCGACGATCACTTATCTGCAGGTCCTCTACCCGCCGCCCGCGCACGTTGAGCGGGTCGAAGAGATGCACCGCCACTATGACAAAGAGGTGATGATTCACCTCGAATTTGTCCGATTCGAGGGCCAAATTGCCTGTTTCGGGCTGCCAATCGTGCGTTTCACGAGCGAAAATCGCCTCGACGAGATCATCCGCCATCACGAGGACCACGGCTGCCCGATCTTCAATCCGCACGCCTTCACCCTCGAGGAGGGCGGCATGAAGCAGGTCGACCAAACGCAGCTTGCCTTCAAGCGCGATGCCGACCCCCAGGGCCTCCTCAACCCCGGCAAGATGCTCGCGTGGGACCACTCCGACTCCTCCGGCCTGACCCGTCAATCCTACCTCTACAGGTCGTTCGAGGGCCAGCGTCAGGCCTGAGCTGCGACTGCCGGACGTTGCTAGTCGAGCAGCTCGATTTTCTGGATGAAGGCGGCGGCGCGACCGTCGTTGCCGGCCTCCTTGGTATCGACCTCGAGGCCGATCCCCGACACGACCGGCACCTGATCCTTGCCGAAATACTTCTCGAAAGCGGTCGCGAAGTCGAACTCGGAAACCACCTTTTCGCCGCGGCCGGGCTTGCCGACGCATACGAAGCGGCCGCTCCCCTTATAGTATTTGCCTTGGTAGGGCCGCTCGACCTGGTCGGAGTCGCACAAGTACATTCCTATGAAATACGGGCTGTCGGGTAGCAGCCACGAGCCGCTCGGCATCTTTTCATCGCCGAGAAAGATGTAGAGCATCAGGGCTTCATCATGGACGCCATTCTCGTAGGAGGCGCCTTCCGGAAACTCGGACACCCCCCACGTGATCCGAGCCCGCGCCGCTCCTGGCGCGTCGAGTTCGCGGTAGATCATGCCGAAAGCGGGTTTGTTGGTGCGGATGTGTAGACCACCCTGCTCCGCGCTCAGGGCGATATCGTCATGATCCTCGGAGTCGAACTTGAAATTGAATCCCTTGGCGGCCAGCCAGTCGCGGACCGAGCCTTTCTCGGCGTCGTAGTCGGAGAAATCGATCGTGAGGACAGGCTTGTCAGACGTGTCCGCGACCCCGGGCGACGACGCGGTCGTCATCGCGGCACCCGCCAACAGCGCCGTGGCAAGCAGGGCGACGAGAGCTTTCCGCACATCGGCCTCCGGTCGAATGCGCCCGCCGAATTATTTAGGTAGCGCATCGCTCACGCCAACCGGGCGGGAGTGTGACCGCGACGGTTGATGCCATGGCCACGGCGGCGGCGGGAGGGAGGCTGATCTGTCGGGCGACGGGAACCCGGGCTGTCGCGCGCAGATCGGTCTTTTCCCAGCTCGTTGACCCAGATCAAGGGGCCGCGGCGGCCCGGGGACTATGCTGGATTGATGGCCGAGGACGGTGGAGCCGATGACGTCGACGGGAATCGAGCCGTTCGAGAGCTCGCTGCAGCTGACCAACGTCTGGCTGAAGGACCTGATGGCGCGCCTCGAGACGGACGAGCGCCATCTCGCCTACCTCGCCTTGCGCTCGACCCTGCACGCGCTGCGCGACCGGCTGACCGTGGACGAGGCGGCGCATCTCGGTGCGCAGTTGCCGATGCTGGTGCGGGGCTTCTACTATGAGGGCTGGCATCCGGCCGGCAAACCGGTGAAGGAGCACAGCAAGGAGGCGTTCCTCGGCCACGTCGCGAGCGCAGCCCGGGCTTCGAACTTCGACCCGGAGCGGGCGGTGTGCGCGGTCTTCGGCCTGCTGGCCGAGCGAATCAGCGCGGGCGAGGTCGAGGACGTCAAGAGCATCCTGCCGCGACCGATCCGCGAGTTCTGGCCGGGATGAGCGCGGGCGACCGAAGCGGTCGTCGCAGGCCCGGTCGAACTGATCGCGGCCGAACGGAGTGGACCACGATGACCTACAAGGACCTGCTGGTGCATGTCGACGACACCAAGGGCTGCGCCAAGCGGATCGAGGCCGCGGTCGATCTGGCGGCGGCGCACGAGGCGCATCTGACCGGCGTCTACATCATCTCGGAGCCTTCGCCCTCGAGCTTCGTCCAGGGCTATCTGCCGGCCGAGCTGCTGACCACCATGCAGCGGGAGGCGCGCGAGCGCGCCGACGCCGCCCTCGCCCGCTTCGGCGAGGTGGCCAAGCGCAACCAAGTCGCGTTCGAAACCCGGGTCGATCGGGTGCTCTACACCGAGATCGCCGATGCGCTCGCGACCAACGGGCGCTATGCCGACTTGGTGATCCTTGGTCAGATCGATCCGGACGATGCGACGACCGGGCCGCGCTATCTGCCCGAGGAGGTGATCCTGAGCGGCGGCCGGCCGGCGCTGGTCATGCCCTATATCGGCGCCGGCGCCACTTTCGGCGAGCGAATCATAGTTGCCTGGGATGCCTCGCGCGAGGCGGCGCGCGCGGTCAACGATGCGCTGCCTCTGCTCGAGCGCGCCAAGTCGGTCAGCGTGGTCTCGATCAATCCGAGCAACCAGCCGTTCGGCCACGGCGAGGAACCGGGCGCCGACATCGGCCTGCATCTCGCCCGTCACGGCATCACGATCGACGTGCAGCGGGTCGAGTCTCGCGACATCGACGTCGCCAATACGCTGCTCTCGCACGTCGCCAACGAGGCCGCCGATCTGCTGGTGATGGGCGCCTATGGCCACTCGCGTCTGCGCGAGTTCGTCCTCGGTGGCGTCACCCGGACGATCCTCTCCGAGATGACCGTGCCGGTGCTGATGTCGCACTGAGGTTCGGCCGGCCGCCTACTTCAGCAGGGCTGGAAGGGCCACGCGGGGGGCGTCCGCTCACCCGTCGGCGTTTGCCGCCTCGACCTCGTGCACCTGGCCGCCGCGGTGCAGGCGGCGCGCGATGTCCGCGGTCTGAAAGCGCGCCCTCTCGGTCGGCGAATGGGCGGCGAGGTAACGGGTCACCGCGATCAGGATGTTGCGGCCCTCGGGACCGTCGCCCCACTCGCGATACTGCCGCAGGCCGGCCTCGAACATCTGGAAGGTGTGGAAGCCGGCATCCTCGCGCAGGAGCGCCTGGCCCAAGGTCGCGATCAGCGGTTCGGTCGGGTGGCCCTCTGCCAGATAGCGGGCGACCAGCCGGGCGCTCGGATGGACCTGCTGGCGGCGATCGAAGGCATCGAGCAGGTCGCGGCGCAGCTCGCCGGCGGCCTCGGGCAAGTCATCCAGGCGCTCGCCGCGCTCGCCCGGCAGGCGCGCCGGCGGCTGGTTGAGGTAGCGGGTCAGGTAGAGGGCCATGGCACCGTGGAACACGCCGCGGACCCCGAGCGGGTAGTCGCCCTCCGAGCCGGCGCGGGCAGCCTCGGCCCGCTTGAGCAGCTGGTCCACTGCATTGGCATGGGTGAAGGCGTGGAGCGCGGTGTCCCAGTCCGAGAATTCGTTCGCGGTGCCGAAGCGGGCGATCCGCAGCGCCGCCGCGTAGGTCAGCGCGCGCCCGAGATCGGAGGCCAGGGCGCCGGCGCGGATCGCCTGCAAGAGCGCGTCGATGATCGGCGCGGGCTCCTCGCCCAGCAGATCGTCGGCGAGCGCCGCATGGCCGGCGAACCGCCCGCGGTGCGCCTTTCCGTCCGCGAAGGTCTGCGGTAGCGCCTCGGACGCTTGCACCATCAGCGGCACGAGGTCGATCGGATGACGCCAGGCGCTCAGCTCGTCGCTGCCGCGCGCCGCGACCAGCTGAGCGACCACGGTCGGGAGGATCGCCGCTGCATGCTCGCGCCCGATCCGCTCGGTGCATTCGAACGCCTTGTTGATGAAGTCGAGCGTGTGGCCGCCGTCGGCGAACGGGCGATCGGTGACCGCGGCGAGCATCAGATCGGCGAGCTCGGCCAAGTCCGCCCCGCTCGCGATCGCCGTCAGCAGGGTGCGCTCGGCGCCGTCGCGGTGGCGCACCTCGGTCCACTGCCGGAACCAGCGCCGGAGGGTGGCGGGCGTCGCCGGGCTGCCCCGGAGCGGTTCGCGATCGCGGCGCGGCTCCTGGCCGGCGCAGTCCTGCGCGACCCGCCGGATGCCCTGAAACAGCGCGAGGTAACTTTCCTCTTCCGGCAGAACAGGCAGAACGTTGGCGAGCGCGGTGAGGATGGTCATACCGATGCCGAAGCCGTCGCGCATCCTTGCGCCGAACAACGCCGCGTCGCGCACCAGGGTCAGATCGTCGACCCCGGCCGCACGGGCACCGAGCACCGCCTTCGCGATCACCAGACCGAGATCGTGATCCATGCCGTCGCGCAGCCGCCGGCGCCAATGGACCGCCGGGTCGTCGCGCAGCCGGCATTCGGCCGCAACCCAGACCTCGCCGTCCTCGATCCGGACCTCCGCGGTCGGCACGTCGTCGGCCCAGAGGTCGAAGGTGCCGCCGCTCGCCAGATCGAAGCGGGCGTGGTGCCAGTGGCAGGTGAGGATGCCGTCCTGGATGCTGCCCTTGTGCAGGGGGAAGCCGAGATGCGGGCAGCGATTGTCGAGGGCGCGCACTTCGCCCCGGTCATAGACCACCAGCAACGGGCAGCGCCGCCCTTTGACCAACAGCCGCTGCTTGGTCGCCAGCTCTTCGAGCGACGCGACCCGGATGAAGCCGTCCCTTG
>JBKPDM010000096.1:0-7690 GCA_046727895.1 Pseudomonadota bacterium
CCTGAGCGGGGTCCCGAACCAGCCGCTGCAGGTGACACCGTTCTTTAATCTGATCATGGTTTGGAACCGGGGTGTGAGCTTTGGCATGTTCGATTCGGCCGGCGGCTTCGCGCCGTGGCTGCTCTCCGGCCTGGCGCTCGCGGTGGTGGTCGGCCTGGTGATCTGGCTGCGGCACTCCGAGCAGCTGCTGACCGGGCTCGGGATCGGACTGGTGATCGGCGGCGCGCTTGGCAATGTGATCGACCGGATCCGCTTCGGTGCCGTGGTCGACTTTCTCGACTTCCACCTGGCCGGATACCATTGGCCGGCCTTCAACCTGGCCGACACCGGGATCTGCGTCGGTGCGGCGCTGATGCTGGCGGACGGCTTGCTCGTGGGGCGGCGTGGGTCTAGATAGACGCGCGGGGAGACTCCGGCGCCGCGATCAGCCTGAAGGAGGGCCGACGCCGTGCAGACAAGAACGATCGTTGTTCAGATGGCCTTCGGCGCGATGGCGCTGAGCGCGCTCGCGTTGTCGGCCTGCGCCGGCGGTAAGGTTCAGCAGGCGTTGGGCATGGGCAAGCAAGCGCCCGATGAGTTCGCGGTGGTCAGCCGGGCGCCGCTGATCATCCCGCCCGACTTCGATCTGCGGCCGCCCCAGCCGGGCGCGTCGCGCCCGATGGTCGGCACGACCGAAGACCAGGCACGCGCTACCTTGCTCGGCCAATCTCAGGTCCAGGCCGCCAGTGCGAACGACCAGGCCGCCAGTGCGCGCGACCAGGCCGCCAACGCGCGCGACCAGACTACGGGTCTGAGCGGCGGCGAGGCCGCGCCTGCCGACACATTAGAGAGCGCGGGCCAGCAGGCGTTGCTCGCCAAGGCGAGCGGAGGCGCCGTCGACCCCAACATCCGCCGCCAGATCGCCGCCGACAATGATGCCCTGGTGCAGGTCGAGGGTCAGCTGTTCACCCGGCTCATGAAATGGCGCGAGCCGACTTCGCTCGGCGCCACGGTCGACGCGCCGGCCGAGGCCCAGCGGCTGATGACGAACCGGGCCGAAGGCAAGCCGGCCACCGCGGGCGACACCCCGACCGTGGTCGAGCGGCGCCAGAGCCCGCTTGGGGCCCTTGTGGAGAAGGTGTTTTGATCTCACCTATTGCGCGCTCGATGGCGGGCGGCAGCGGCATTGCGCTGATCCTGACATTGACGGCGTTCGGGGCGAGCAGCGAGGCCGCCGTGTTCAATCCGGAGACCTTCACCCTGGCCAACGGCATGCAGGTCGTGGTGGTGACCAACCGCCGCGCGCCGGTGGTCAGCCACCACGTCTGGTATAAAGTCGGCTCCGCCGACAGCCCGGTCGGCAAGTCCGGCCTCGCCCATTTCCTCGAGCATCTGATGTTCAAGGGCACCGACACCCTCAAGCCCGGCGACTTCTCGCGCATCGTCGCGCGCAACGGCGGCAACGAGAATGCCTTCACCGCGCCCGACTATACCGGCTACTTCCAGACCATCGCCAAGGACCGCCTGGCCACGGTCATGCGCATGGAGGCCGATCGCATGACCCACCTGCGCCTCGACCCCGAGGAGGTCGGGACCGAGCGGGACGTGGTCCTCGAGGAGCGCTCGATGCGGATCGACAACGACCCCGGCGCGCGCCTCGGTGAGCTGGTCAATGCCACGCAGTACCTGAACCATCCCTATCGCCTGCCGGTGATCGGCTGGCGCCATGAGATGGCAAACTATACACAGAGGGACGCGCTCGAGTTCTATCGGACCTGGTATGCGCCCAACAACGCCGTCCTGATCGTCGCCGGCGACATCGATGCCGCCGAGCTGCGCCCGCTGGCCGAGAAGTACTACGGCGTGATCCCGGCCCGCCCGGTGCCCGAGCGGCATCGGCTGGCCGAGCCGCCGCAGGACGCGGCGCGCGAGGTCGACCTCGCCGACCCGCGGGTCCAGCAACCCTCGCTGATCCGTTCCTACCTGGCGCCGAGCTTCAGCGCCGGCGAGACGCAGCATGCCTACGCTCTCGAGGTGCTGGCCGAGATCCTCGGCGGCACCAGCACCTCGCGCCTCTACCGCTCGCTGGTCATCGAGCAGAAGCTCGCGACCTCGGCCGGTGCCTACTATCGCGGCACCGCGCTCGATCTCACCACCTTCCGGCTGTACGGCAGCCCGCGCCCGGGCGTCAGCGTGGACCAGCTGGAGGCCGCGTTCGACGCCGAGCTGGCCCGGCTCAAGAGCGAGCCGATCACCCCGGAAGAGGTGCAGCGGGCGAGCCGGCGCATGGTCGCCGAGGCGACCTACGCCCGCGACAGCCTGTCCGGCGCCGTGCGCAGCTTCGGCGCGGCGCTCGCCACCGGCCGCACGGTCGACGACGTCGAGGCCTGGCCCGAGCGGATCGGCGCGGTGACCGCCCAGCAGGTCAACACGGCCGCCGCCTACGTGTTCAAGGCGGATCGCTCGGTCACCGGGCGGCTCATTCCGGCCGCCGTGGCTACGGCCGCGGGCGAGCCGGCCGCGGGCCCACCCGCGCCGCTGGTCGGCGCTCCGGAAATCGATGCCGGCGGGCGGGGCAGCGGTGGCTAGGGGCGCCGTTCGGGCCGGACTCTTCAGCTTGTCGGTCGCGCTTGGCATGGTGAGCCCGATGGCGGTCGCGAACGGCGCGACCAAGGTCGAGCGGGTGGTCAGCCCGGGCGGCGTCGAGGCCTATCTGCTGAGCGAGCCCTCGATCCCGTTCCTGTCGCTTTCGCTCCGCTTCAGGGGCGGCGCGGCGCTCGATCCGGCGGGCAAGGAGGGCCTCGCCCAAATGGTCGCGGGCCTGCTCGACGAGGGCGCGGGCGACCTCGACAGCCAGGCCTTCCGCACCGAGCTCGAGGATCTGGCGATCCGGCTCTCGTTCGACACCGGGCGCGACGACTTCAGCGGCCAGCTCAAGACCCTGACCGCGAACCGGCAGCGTGCCTTCGAGCTGCTCCATCTGGCGCTCGCCCGGCCGCGTTTCGATGCCGAACCGCTCGAGCGGATCCGCAACCAGATCCAGGCGAGCCTGCGCCGGCGCGCCGAGGATCCCGACTATATCGCCGCCGAGACCTGGTTCGCGACCGCCTTCGCGGGCCATCCCTACGGCCGCCCGGTGCAGGGGACGATCGAGAGCGTCGGCGTGATCACGGCAGAGGACCTGCGCGGCTTCGTCGCCGGCCGTCTGGCCAGAGACAATCTGGTCGTCGGGGTCGCGGGCGACATCGGGGCGGCCGAGCTGGCACCACTGCTCGACCTCGCCTTCGGCGACCTGCCGGCCAAGAGCGCGCCGTTCGAGCTCGCCGGGATCGAGCCCGCGCGCGCCGGTACGGTGGTCGTGCGCAAGGACGTGCCGCAGAGCCAGGTCCTGTTCGGCGAGCCGGGGCTTGCCCGCGACGATCCCGACTTCTACGCCGCCTACGTCGCCAATCACATCCTGGGCGGCGGCGGCTTTACATCGCGCCTGACCGAGCAGGTGCGGGAAAAGCGCGGGCTCGCCTATTCGGTCTACAGCTACCTCTATCCGATGGACTTCGCGCCGCTCTGGCTGGGCGGGCTCGGCACGGCCAATGCCGCGGTCAGCGAGGCGCTCCGGGTGGTGCGCGAGCAGATCGCCCAGATGGCCGCAGGAGCCATCACCCAGACGGCGCTGGATGACGCCAAGACCTATCTGACCGGCTCCTTCCCGCTCCGCCTCACCAGCAACGACGCGATCGCCGCGACGCTGGTGACCATGCAGGTCGACCGCCTCGGGATCGACTATCTCGAAAAGCGCAACGGCTACATCGAAGCGGTGACGCTCGAGGACCTGAAGCGCGTCGCCGCCCGGCTGTATCACCCGGACCGCCTGCTGGTCGTCGTGGTCGGCGAGCCGGAGGGCGTGCAGGGCTAGGCGCAGCGCCTCTGCGCCGCGTCGGCTGCTGCCCAGGAGCCGGTACCCCGCTCGCAGCCGGGTGTGCCCTGGCGGCGTCCGCTCCCCTTGCCCGGCGCCGCCGCACGGACGATGATGGCGCGACAGCTCCGGGAGCGCGCACGCCTTGGCTCCGATCCGCCGCCTGCCACAGAGCCTGGTCAACCGGATCGCCGCCGGCGAGGTGGTCGAGCGTCCGGCCGCGGCGGTCAAGGAGCTGATCGAGAACGCGATCGATGCCGGCGCGACCCGGGTGGTCGTCGAGCTGATCGAGGGCGGCCGGACTTTGATCGCGGTGAGCGACGATGGCGTCGGCATGGCGCGGGGCGAGCTCGCCCTCGCGATCGAGCGCCACGCCACCTCCAAGCTCGAGGACGAAGATCTGGTCCGGATCCGGACCCTGGGCTTTCGCGGCGAGGCGCTCGCAGCACTGGCCGGGGTCAGCCGGCTCGCCATCACCAGCCGGCCGCGCGGTCAGGCGAGCGCCTTCCGCATCGCGGTCGAAGGCAGCGCCGCGAGCGCCGTCCAGTCCGCCGCCGGCGCCTTCGGCACCCGGGTCGAGGTGCGCGAGCTGTTCTTCGCGACCCCCGCCCGGCTCAAGTTCCTGAAGTCCGAGCGGGCCGAGACCCAGGCCGCGCGCGAGGTGGTCGAGCGCCTGGCCATGGCGCAGCCGGGCATTGGCGTGAGCCCGATGGTCGATGGCCGTTCGGCCCTCAGCCTGGCGGCGGCCACGGGCGAGGGATTCGAGCCGGCCGCCGCCCGGCTCGCCGCGCTCATGGGGCGCGAGTTCGCCGACAACGCCTTCGAGGTTGAAGCCGAGCGCGATGGGGTGCGCCTGCTCGGCCTCGCCGGGCTGCCGACGGTGAGCCGCAACACGGCGCGCTTTCAACACCTGTTCGTCAACCGGCGGCCGGTCCAGGACCGCCTTCTCAGGGGCGCGCTGCGCGCCGCCTACGGCGATCTGCTGTTCCGTGACCGCCAGCCGATGGCGGCGCTGTTCCTCGAGCTCGCGCCCGAGCGGGTCGACGTCAACGTCCATCCGGCCAAGGCCGAGGTCCGTTTTCGCGAGCCCGGCCTGGTGCGGGGCCTGGTGATCGGCGCCCTCAAGCACGCCCTGGCGGCGGCCGGCCACCGTACCGCGTCGACCCTCGGCGAGGCCGCGCTCGGTGCGTTCCGCGGCGCCGGATCGCCGGCCTGGCCACGGCCGAGCCTCGGTCTGGCCGAAACCGCGACCCGCTACCAGGCGCCGCCAGGAGGCGGCACGCCGCTCGACCTCGGCCCGCCGGCGGCGCGCGCCGAGGCGGCGCGCGATGATGCAGCGCTCGAGCGGCATCCGCTCGGGGCGGCGCGCGCCCAGCTGCACGAGAGCTACATCCTCGCCGAGACCGCCGACGGCGTGGTTCTGGTCGATCAGCACGCCGCTCACGAGCGCCTGGTCTACGAGCGGATGAAGGCGGAGCTCGCCGCCGCCGGCGTGACCCGCCAGGGGCTGCTGCTGCCCGAGGTGGTCGAGCTGGCGCCGGCGGCGATCGAGCGGCTGGCGGGCCGGCGCGCCGAGCTCGAGGAGCTCGGCCTCGTGCTCGAGCGGTTTGGCGAGGGCGCTGTCCTGGTGCGCGAGATCCCGGCGCTCCTCGGCACCACCGACGTCGGCCGCCTGGTGCAGGATCTGGCCGAGGACCTCGCGACCATCGATCGGGCCGAGAGCCTCCAGGCAGCGCTGCATCGGGTCTGCGCGACGCTCGCCTGCCACGGCAGCGTGCGCGCCGGACGAAGGCTCAGCGTCGCCGAGATGAACGCGCTGCTCCGCCAGATGGAGGCGACGCCGCACAGCGGCCAGTGCAACCACGGCCGGCCGACCTACGTCGCCCTGTCGCGCAGCGACATTGAACGATTGTTTGGCCGCCGCTGACGCGCTCGGCCGGGGAAAGATTGTTTGGCCGCCGCTGACTTGGTCGGCCGAGGGAGCGCCGGTTGGCGCGCCGCTGAGCGCGTGCTGCCGCGCCGCCGGGCAAAGTGCCCTGCGCGGCCAAATGACGCTCTCGGCCACCTTTGCCCGGGCTCTGGACAAGACCGGCGCGCCGGGCCACATAATACCGGCCGCGCCAATCCGCGCGCACTCCGCTTAGCCGCGATCCCTCCGGAGTCATAGATGACGTACGTCGTGATCGAAGCTTGCATCAAGTGCAAATATATGGATTGCGTCGAGGTTTGCCCCGTGGATTGCTTCTACGAGGGTGAAAACATGCTGGTGATCAATCCGGACGAGTGCATCGACTGCGGCGTGTGCGAGCCGGAATGTCCGGTCGAGGCGATTCTGCCCGACACCGACGAGCGCGCGGAAAAGTGGCTCGATCTCAATCGCGAATACTCGACCGGCCGGTGGCCCAATATCACGCGCATGGGCGAACCGCCGCCGGACGCCGACGATTTCAAGGACGAAGCGGGCAAGTTCGAGAAGTACTTCAGTGACAAGCCCGGCGGCAGCCGTTGATCGCTGCGGCTGCCCACCCGGTCTTGCCGGCTTGGGTGCGGGGTGCACGCCCGGCGCGCCGGCAAGCGATGGGGCTGTCCATTTTTGTTCGAATATGCTATGAATGTTAACCATTAATTCTTGTTAACGTAACGGAAAGCTTTCGGCGCGAGGATTCCGGCGGATCGGCCGGCAGAGGACGTTCGGCGTGACTACCGGGCTCGGTGACGGATGTGCGCCATAGCTGAGGAAGGTGGGAGTACGGCAACCATGGGCAAGAACCTGGCCTTCGCCCCGGATGACTACGTGGTCTATCCGTCCCATGGCGTGGGCCGTATCACCGCGATCGAGACGCGGGAGATCGCGGGCGACATGCTCGAGATGTACGTCGTCTCGTTCGAGCAGGACCGTCTGATTCTGCGGGTGCCGGTCGCCAAGGCGCCCAAATCCGGTATGCGCAAGCTGAGCAGCCGGGACAAGATCCAGACCGCGATGAACGCGCTGAAGGCGCGGCCGCGGCCCAAGCGCGCCGTGATGTGGAGCCGGCGCGCCCAGGAGTACGAAGCCAAAATCAACTCGGGCGATCCGGTGTCGATCGCCGAGGTGGTGCGCGAGTTGCACCGGGCCGAGGACGCCGAGCAGTCCTACAGCGAACGCCAGATGTACCGCGCCGCGCTCGAGCGCCTGGCGCGCGAGGTTGCCGCGATCGAGCGGATCGACGAGCAGATGGCAACCGCCAAGCTCCAGCAGGTGCTCGGCCAAGCCGCCTGATCCATCCGCCGGCCGGCAAGGGATCTTCGGGCCCCTTTCCTGCTCGTCGCGCGCTTTTGCCTTGGTTGTGGGCAGAGGACTCCGGATGCCCGCAGCATGAGCAAAACTCGGCCGGCTGGATCCGACCTGTTGTCGGTGGTCGCCGTTCGCCAGGCCCCTCCCCCTCCGGAAGCGGTCACCCGGGGATTCGCGCTTGGCCGGGGCTCTATCTGGTCGGCAGATGACGCAGAGCCAGGCGGTATTCGTGCCAGATCAGGCCCATGACCACGAGATCGAAGACCGTCAGCACGACCAGACCGAATCCCTGCGTGTAAGAGAAACGATAGATCTGGTAAACAATAAAGAGACCGAAGACGATCAAAGAGAGGGGATATGACCATAGCTTGTTGTTCAGGAGACCGATGACGAGGAGCAGTTTCACGATACCGTGACTTAATAGATAGAACGCATAAAAGTGCTTCGTCGCCACAGAGTACGTCTGGGCCAGGGCGAGCAGGTGGGTGGCGAGGAAATCCTGCGGATCCTCGATGAGCTCTTCC
>JBKPDM010000097.1:0-6554 GCA_046727895.1 Pseudomonadota bacterium
CTTACACACCGAGCCCTCGAGCGTCATCGGCCTCTGGTTCGCGCTCGAGGATGCGACAACCCTGAACGGCTGCATGTACGCCGCGCCAGGGCGCCACAAAGGGCCGCTCCGCGCACGCTTCCTCCGTCATGGCGAGCGGACCGAGACGATCACGCTCGACCCGAGCCCGCTGCCGAGCGAGGGCCTCATGCCGCTCGAGGTCGAGAAGGGCACGCTGGTCGTCCTCCACGGCCTCCTGCCCCACGGCAGCGCGCCCAACCGCTCGGCCCGATCGCGCCATGCCTACACCCTGCACGTGATCGACGGGCGGGCGCGCTACAGCGCCGACAACTGGCTGCAGCGCGCACCGGACATGCCGCTCCGTGGCTTCTGAGGTCATTGGCCCCATCGATCTGTCAGAAATGGCCCTTTCTGAAGGACCAGTCGTCCGCCTAACCTCGCCGCGTAAAGACAGAGGAGCCGCCGGCATGACGGATCGCTTCACTGCGACTGCGAAGACCCGCGTCAGGCGCCTGCCCAAGCGCGGCCACTACGATCGCGCGACGGTGCATGCCGTGCTCGATGCCGGCGTCGTCTGCCACGTCGGCTATGCGATCGACGGCCAGCCCTACGTCACGCCGACCTCGTACTGGCGAAACGAGGATCGGCTCTACTGGCACGGCTCGTCGGCGAGCCGCATGCTGCGCCACCTGAAGCAGGGCGTGCCGGTCTGCGTCACAGTCACCCATATCGACGGCTTCGTCCTTGCGCGCTCGGGATTCCACCACTCGGTCAACTACCGCTCGGTGATGGCGCTCGGGACCGCGCAGCTCGTGCCGGACGAGGCCAAGCTCGCGGTGCTCGAGGACTTCGTCGAGCGCCTGTTCCCCGGCCGCTGGCCCGAGCTGCGCCCGCCCACCCGGCAGGAGATCAAGGCCACCACGGTCCTCTGGATGGACCTCGACGAGGTCTCGGCCAAGATCCGGACCGGCCCGCCGATTGACGACGAGGAGGACTATGCGCTCCCGGTCTGGGCGGGCGTCCTGCCGCTGGTCACAAGCGCGGGCCGGCCGGAGCCCGACCCGCGCCTCGCTCCGGGCATCGCCCCGCCCGCCTATCTGAGCCACGTCGACCGCCTGCTGGCTCAGCCGGCGGCGCCGATCGCCCGCCCGGCGGCCGCCTGAGGCTTATCGGGTCCAGGGCCGGTCGCCGCGCACTTCGCGCACGCTTAACGTCTCGATGCCCGAGCGGCTGACCCAAAGAGCCAGGCCGCCCGCGTCGCGGAGCGCTCGCGGCCCGATCAGCGGTGCGCTGTTGGGGCAGCGTTCGATCCGGGGGTAGCTGATCACCAGGTCGGCGCGCGCGCAGTCGGCCTCCAGCGCTTCGGGTCGCCGGCTCAGAGCGATCCGACGGCCGCCCCGGCTGACCACGCAGCCGAGGCCGTCGCAGCGCAACGCCTCGTCCAGCACCGCTCCGTTCGTTGGCCAGGGCGCGGCGCTAGCCTGCCCGGCCGAGCGCAGCCAGCCGTCGGTGATCCAACGATCGCGTTGCCAGGGTGACAGGGCGAGACGCCCGTCCTCGAGACGCACCGCCACGAGCTCGCCGCGCCCATCGATCAGGAGATCGGGCGGTCGCTCGAGCAGCATCAGCAGCCCGCCGAGCGCCACGCCGAGAAGGCCAAGCCGGCGCCAGCCGGTGCGCCAGAGGCAGAGCCACAAGCCGCCGAGCAGCGTGACGGTCAACGCCGCGGTCGGCGGCCGGGCGAGATACACCGCCGCGCCCGGCCAGTTGGCGATGGTCGCCGCCAGAGCGAGCATCAGCTCGATGCCATGGCCCATGAGGACGAAGCAGGGTCCGTCCAGCCCGAGCGGCAGCAGCAACAGACCGAGCAGGCCGACCGGCATGATCCAGAACGCGGTCAGCGGCACGGCGATCAGGTTGGCGGCAACACCGTAGGTAGCCAGCCGCCCAAAGTGGTAGATCGTAAGCGGCGCAGTGGCGAGACTGGCGACGATCGTCGTGAGCGCGACGCCGCCGACATATAGCGCTAGCCGTCCGTCGAGTCCGGTCGCTCGACCGCGCCGGGCGATGCCGGTCTCGTAGGTCGCGATCAGGGCGACCACGGCGGCGAACGACATCTGGAAAGATGCGCCGAGCAGGCTCTCGGGTTGGCTGAGCAGGACCACGAGCGCGGCCCAGGCAACCAGGCGCATCGAGAACGGATTGCGATCGACCATGACTGCGAGCAGCATCAGCGCGGTCATGACGAAGGCGCGCTGGGTCGGGACCGTGGCGCCGGTGAGAAGCAGATAGGCAAGCGCGCCGAGCAGAGCGAGCGCCGCGGCGATCTTCTTGCCCGGCAGACGAAGAGCAAGCGGCGGCGCGAGCGCCAGGGCCACGCGCACCGCGAAGAACAGGGTGCCGGCGACCAGGCCGAGATGCAGCCCCGAGATCGCCAGGAGGTGCGCAATCCCGGCGATCTGCATGTTGCGCCAGACTGGATCGGGGATTGCGCCGCGGAGCCCGGTGAGCAGCGCCATCGCGACGCCGCCGGCCGCACCGGGGACGGCGGCCCGAATCCTGCCCGCGATCTCCTGGCGCAGCCGGGCGAGGCCGAGGTCCCAGTCGGAGCTCTCCGCGCCGCGCACGCGCTCCAGCTTGCCGAGGGCGAAGCCTACCGCGCCCAGCTGTGCGAAGTAGGCCTGGCGGGCGAAATCGAAGCCGTGCGGCTCGCTCGGCGCCGAGGGTGGCATGAGGATGGCTCTCAGCTGCACCCGATCGCCGGGCCGGACCGTGATGTCGCTGGTGCGAACGCTCACCCGGACCCGGGCCGGCGTGTGCTCGGCCGCGAGCCCCTCCACCGCCAAGTCGCCCAATAAGAGACGCTCGCCGCGAAGCTGGTCCTCGACCAGCAGGACCCTACCCTCGACCAGGTAGGCGCCGCGCCGCTCGAGAACCGGCGCGCCGACCAGCTGGGTGCGAATCGAGGCGACCGTCAGCCCCAGGACGATCGCCGTCAGCCCGATCAGCGCCGGCTTGGCCAGGGACGGCTCGTCGCCAGCCGGGGACCGGCCCAGGCGGACTGAGGCGAGCGCCAGCGGCACGACCAGGGCGGGGCCCAGCCAGACAGGCGGCTCGTGCGGCAGGCCGAAATACAGTCCGATGCCGAGCCCGACGCCGACCGGCAGCCAGAGAAACCAGCGCTCGCGCTCCTCGAGCAGCCGGGACCAGACCCAGCCCACGCTGCTGGCGCCGGCCAGCCAGCGCGCCCATATCCGGGCAAGCGCCCCATGCGGGCCGAGGGCCGCCGGGGCGAAGCCGGGGTAGCGCTGCGCCATGGCGGACTTTGTGCTAGACGGAAGATCGGTCGCGGTCTGTCATGGGGCGTTAGTTTATCAACCATGAGTATAGTTACAAGGTTCGCGCCTTCGCCCACCGGCTTCCTGCACATCGGCGGCGCGCGCACCGCGCTGTTCAACTGGTTGTACGCCCGGCACCATGGCGGGCGCTATCTGCTCCGGATCGAGGACACCGATCGGGCGCGCTCGACCGAGGCCGCCATCCAGGCGATCCTCGATGGTCTGAGCTGGCTCGGTCTCGAGGGCGACGAGCTCCCGATCTTCCAGTCGAAACGGATCGGCCGGCACGCCGAAGTCGCCCGCCGGCTGCTCGAGCGCGGCCGGGCCTACTATTGCTACTGCACACCGCAAGAGCTGCAGGAAATGCGCGAAAAGGCGCGCGCCGAAGGTCGCTCGGCCCGCTACGACGGTCGCTGGCGCGATCGTGACCCGGCCGAGGCACCGCCCGGCGTCCTGGCGGTGATTCGCCTGAAGGCGCCGCGCGGCGGCGAGACCGTCATCAACGATCGGGTCCAGGGCGAGGTTCGCTTTGACAACGCGCAGTTGGACGACATGGTCCTCCTGCGCTCGGACGGCACGCCGACCTACATGCTTTCGGTGGTGGTCGACGATCACGACATGGCCGTGACCCACATCATCCGGGGCGACGACCATCTGGTGAACGCCGCCCGCCAGGCCCAGCTCTATCGCGCGCTGGAGTGGCCGCTGCCGGTGTTCGCGCACATCCCCCTGATCCACGGTCCGGATGGTGCCAAGCTGTCAAAGCGCCACGGCGCCCTCGGCGTCGATGCCTATCGCGAGATGGGCTTTTTGCCCGAGGCGCTGCGCAACTACCTGCTCCGGCTCGGCTGGAGTCACGGCGACGACGAGATCATCTCGACCGAGCAGGCGATCGCTTGGTTCGATCTCGACGCGGTCGGCAAGGGCGCCGCCCGCTTCGACTTGGCCAGGCTGACCAACCTGAACGCCCACTATCTGCGCGCGACGGACGATGCGAGGCTCGCTCGCCTGATCGCGCCGCGCCTCGAAGCCGAGGGCTACCGGATCGACGCCACCGGCCTCGCCCGGCTTGAGGCCGGCATGTCGGGTCTCAAGCCGCGCGCGACGACCCTGGTCGAACTGGCGGCGAGCGCCAGATTCTATGTCGCGGCGCGCGCTTTGGCGCTGAGCGGCAAGGCGGCCGGGCTGTTGGACGAGCCGGCGCGGCAACGGCTGGCGGGACTGAGGTCCGCGCTGGGCGCGTTGCCGGTCTGGGATCGGGTCGCTCTTGAGGAAACGGTGCGCGCTCGGGCGGATGAGCTGGGCGTCAAGCTTGGCCAGATCGCGCAGCCGTTACGGGCCGCTCTGACGGGGTCCGACACCTCGCCCGGAATCTTCGAGGTCATGGCGGTCCTTGGCCGCGACGAAGTCCTGGCGCGGATCGACGATGCGGTCGAGGGCCACAATGCCGCAGTGCAACATGGCGATTGATCGCCTGAATGACGCCATCTACAGTCGGCCTTGAGGATCTCTTAATCTCGATCGATCACCGGAATCCTCCGGGGTTCGCGAGCAGAAAGCGAGAGGGTGGTCCATGACCGAATCGAACATGCGGACGATCACGTTGTCGGACCGCGGCGGGGAGTCGGCCGAGCTGCCTGTGCTCAGCGGCAGCATGGGACCGGAGGTCATCGACATACGCAAGCTGTATGCCGACACCGGGCGCTTCACCTACGATCCGGGCTACACGAGCACGGCCAGCTGCTCGTCCAAGATCACCTTCATCGACGGTGAAGAAGGCATCCTGCTGCACCGCGGCTACCCGATCGAAGAGCTGGCGACCAGGAGCGATTTCCTCGAGGTCGCCTATCTGATCCTGTTCGGCGAGCTGCCGACCGCCGAGCAGAAGGCGAAGTTCGTGCACGGCGTGACCTATCACACCATGGTGCACGAGCAGATCATGTATCTGTTCCGCGGTTTCCGGCGCGATGCCCACCCGATGGCGGTCATGATTGCGGTGGTCGGCGCGCTCTCGGCCTTCTATCACGAAGACCTCGACATCGAGGACCCGCACAATCGCATGATCGCGAGCTACCGGCTGGTGGCCAAGGTGCCGACCATCGCCGCGATGGCGTTCAAGTATGCGGCCGGCCAGCCCTTCATCTACCCGCGCAACGACCTGAGCTACGCCGAGAACTTTCTCCATATGATGTTCGCGGTGCCCTGCGAGCCTTACAAGATCAGGCCGGTGCTCGCCAAGGCGCTCGATCGCATCTTCATCCTGCACGCCGACCACGAGCAGAACGCCTCGACCTCGACCGTGCGCCTGGTCGGCTCGACCGGGGCGAGCCCCTATGCCGCGATCGCCGCCGGCATCGCCTCGCTCTGGGGACCGGCGCACGGCGGCGCCAACGAGGCGGTGGTCAACATGCTGAAGGAGATCGGCTCGGTCGACCGGATCCCGGACTTCATCGCCCGGGCGAAGGACCGCAACGACCCCTTCCGCCTGATGGGCTTCGGCCACCGGGTGTACAAGCACTACGACCCGCGCGCCGCGGTGCTGCGCGAGAGCGCGCATGAGGTGCTCGCCGAGCTTGGCCGTGCCGACGACCCGCTGCTGCCGATCGCGCAGGAGCTGGAGAAGATCGCCCTCGAGGACGACTATTTCGTCGAGCGCAAGCTGTTTCCGAACGTCGACTTTTACTCCGGCATCATCCTGCAGGCGATGGGCATCCCGACCTCGATGTTCACCGCGATCTTCGCGCTCGCGCGCACGGTCGGCTGGGCGGCACAGTGGAACGAGATGGTCGAGGATCCCGAGCAGAAGATCGGCCGGCCGCGCCAGCTGTACACCGGCGCCAAGCGGCGCTCCTACGTGCCGATCGAGCGGCGCGGCTGAAGCTCCCGCACGGCCCGCGCGGAGGCGTCACACTCCCCCACGGCCTGCGCGGTGCAAGCCGGCTGGGCGGAGCGCCGTGATCCGTGATCCGGCGCTCCTTTCGCGCTCCCAATGACCGAGGCGCGCTTCGACGGAGACGCGGCGATCAGGGCGTGCTAGGGAAGAGCGATCGCGAGGGGGTGGCCAATATGCGCCGGCTATTGTGTCTTCTGATCATGCTCGCGGGCTTGCTGACCGCGGGGTCGGCGCTCGCCCAGCCGGCCGCGCCCAGCCCCGAGCAGCTGCGCACGCTCGCCGATCTGCTGCGCGACCCGGGCGTGCAGGCCTGGCTGCAGGCC
>JBKPDM010000098.1:0-4114 GCA_046727895.1 Pseudomonadota bacterium
GAGGGACAGGCCTGCGCGGTAGCTGCCTTCCCGGGCTTCTGCGCGCCCGGTTGGGCTGCTTGCTGCTTGGCCGGTGCGTTCTCCTCGGGACTCGCCTGAGGCGCGCCGCCGGTCGGTTTCTGGCCTTCGGCCTGCGGAGGCTGGCTCGTGGTCTGCTGGATCCGCGCGTGCTCCCCCGTGATCGGCTTGGCCGCCTCGCCGGCAGACCCCTGTTGAGGGGCCTGGCTCGATGCCTGAGCGACGTGCTTCTCGCCGCCCGCCCCGGCGGGGCTTGCGCCCGGCTGCGCCGCCTGGCGCGCTTCGGCCGGCCACAGGTTTCGCGGCGTCGGCGGCCTGGGCGCGGACTGAGGCCCTGGCCCCGGCTCCAGCATCGCCACCAGGTAGTCGTGCTCGGCGGCGAGGTTGTCGCAGCGCTCGTGCTTCTGGTTGTCGGCGTGCTGGATCGCGCGGTCGACCATATCGTTCCGCTGTCGGCTCGAAGCGATCCCGAGGTCGGAAAGCTGCTTCTGGAGATTGCCGTTCTCCTGCCGGCAAGGTTCGGCCGCTGCGGCCCCGCCGAGGGCCAGCCAAGCGACGCCGGCGAGCAGGGCGATGCGCGCGCTCGTGATTTTCATGACTCGCGCCCCAGATCTGACAATCCTCGCGAACAAATGGGCTATTATGTCGCCTTCGCCAAGGGCACGGCGCTGCTCCTGTCGAGCGTGGCGGGAATGCTGAGCGGTGCCATCCCGCATTTCACCTTCGTCACAGCGCTCGCGTTTCCTGCGTCAGGAGCCGATCAACGTCCGCTCGGTCGGCGGCACCCTGCTCGGCTTCCTGGGCATCCTCCTGATCGCGAGGCCCTGGAGCTAGAACATCGGCGGCGTCGACATCGCCGGCGTCCTTTGGATGGTCGCGGGCTCCTTCAGCGTCGGCTGCTCCTTCGTCTACGCGCGGAAATACAATAAGTCCGCTCGGGCACTCGCCGTTGTCGTTGACCACCTTATCAATCGCAATCTCCCGAATGGCTGAGAAACTCGAGCGGCGACGCCCAATAGTCGCTCTTGCCATAGTTCTGAGCGTCGGTCTTGTACTGCCAACCCGCTCTTTAGGGCTGCGCTCGCTAAAAATGGGGGTCTCTCGGAGCGTCCCCTCGTACGCCGGAATGCCTTGGAGATGATCTATCGCCGGGCACGAGCGGCCGGGATCGCAACCCAGATCGGCTGCCACACCTTCCGGGCGATCGGGATCACCATCTATCTCACTAACGGCGGCACGCTCGAGAAGGCGCAGATGATGGCAGCACATTTCCAGCCCGCGGACAACCAAGCTTTATGACAGAACGAGTGATGCGGTAAGCCTTGATGAAGTCGAGCGGGTGGTGTTTTAACGTGAAGTGTGTGTCCGGGCTTATCAGCGCGGGCGATCGCCCATCAGCGTCACCCGGTGCATCACCCGCCGGTAGCCGTGGTAGTCGTTCAGGGGATAGTGCTGGCTCGCTCGATTGTCCCAGAACGCGAGCGAGCCCGGGCGCCAGCGGAACCGGCAGGTGAGCTCGGGCTGAATCTGCCAGCCGAACAGGTAGTCCAAGAGCGGCGCGCTCTCGGCCTCGGTCATGCCCTCGAAGCGGAGCGTGTGGGCGAGGTTGACGTAGAGCGACCTGCGGCCGGTCTCGGGATGGGTGCGCACGACTGGATGAACCGCGCTCACCGCCTCGACGTCGGTCGCGGTGCCACGCTTATTGTACATCTCCTCGCGGGTCTTGAGCGCCACCGCTTTGCCGGCGATGTTGACCGCGCGCAGACCGCCGAGCAGGCGGCGCATCCCTTCGGAGAGCGTCTCGTAGGCCTGGTGCATGTTGGCGAACAGGGTGTCACCGCCCGCGGGCGGGGTCTCGAGCGCGTACAGAAGGGTCGCCATCGCCGGGCGCTCCAGATAGGCGGTATCGGAGTGCCAGGCGCCGCCGAAGTTCGCGCGCTCCTCGGGCTCCTTGATCACCGGCAGGACCAGCGGGCACTCGGGCAGGCCCTTGATCAACGGATATTCGACCACCTCGCCGAAGCGCTCGGCGAGCGCGAGCAGGCCGTGCGGGGTCAGCTCCTGATCGCGGAAGAAGATGACGACGTGCTCGAGGAGCGCCCGCCGCAGCGCCCGGACCGTCTCGTCATCGAGGCTCGCCCCGAGGTCGACCCCTAGCATCTCGGCGCCGAGCGCGCTCGAGAGCGGGCGAATCTCCAACCGCGTGTCGGTCATGACGGTCATGGCGAGTCTCCCTTAACGGTCTGTGACGCCGGTGCACTAGAAAATGGGTCCCTAATCGACCATTGATCCAGTCTTTAGTTCAGAGGATTCACAAGGGGCGCAGATACGCGATACAGGGCTTATGGCTCAGATCGTCTGTCCTTTGGTCTCGGCCGAGGATCGTGCTCGTTTGGAGGCGATCGTGGCCGATCGCAATCGCGCCCAGAAGCACGTGGCGCGGGCGCAGATCATTCTGGGCTCGGCCGAGCGGCTGAACGTCGCCCAGATCGCAAGGCGCGCCCGGATCGGCCGGCCGGCGGTCTGTCGCTGGCAGCGGCGGTTCGCCGAGGCCGGCGTCGACGGCCTGCTCCGCGACGCCACACGCAAGCCGGGCAAGGCGCCGCTGGGCGACGAGACCGTGCACCGGGTGGTGGCCCTGACCTGCGCCGAGCCGCCCGGCGCAGCCACCCACTGGACCGGCCGGGCGATGGCCCGTCACACGGGCGTCTCCCTGCGCTCGGTCCAGCGCGCGGCGCTCCGGGGCGATCTCGGTGATTGCCCCTGGGAGACAGCCGCGGGGCGGCACATCCTCGCATCGTCCCGGCAGGGACCGCGTTCGCCGATCGGCGAACCTCTCAAGATCAGATCATCACGCGGGTGGCCTCCGCTGTCCAGCGGAACGTGGTGCCGTCCTGCCAGAGCCGGTGCAGCAACGTGGCGAGCTTGCGCGCGAGCGCCACTTTCGCCTTCTTGGCGCCGCTCCGCTTGGCCAGCCTGATGGCCCAGGCCTTTGAGGGACGACCAACGCTCGACCCTGGTGAGCAGAACGTTCGCGGCTTCGAACAGGTAGCTGCGGGTGAGCCGGTCGCCGCATTTGGAGATCCGGCCGCTCACGTCGCGCTCCCCGGATTGGTGGCGCCGCGGCGTCAAACCGAGATAGGCGCCAACACTCGACGACCGTTGAAAGCGCCCTGGATCGTCGACCGTGGTGACGAACGCCAACGCGGTGAACGGCCCCACGCCCGGAACGGTCATCAGCCGATGGCATGCCGCGTGCCGCCGGGCGCGCCGAACCAGCTGGCGTTCGAGCGCGTCGACCTGATCATCAATGGCATGCCACGCCGCCAGCAAGGGCTCGATCACCAAGCCCAGCTCGGTATGCTCGGCGATGCGCGCGCGGACCTGGGTCGCGAACCGAGCACCCCTGCCCTTCGGCAGGATCAGACCGAAAATCTTCATCAGGCCGCGAATCTAATTGATCATCTCGGCCCGCATGCCGACCGCTGCTTGCGCACGCCCAAGGTCGCGCGCACCAGATGGCTGTCGACGCTCTTCGCCGCGACCTCGCGATACCATCCCGTGCGGACGATCTGGGCCAGGCCGTCGGCGTCGTTGGTATCGCTCTTGTTGATCTGCACCGACAAAGCCGCCCGGGCGTGACGCGCGTCCAAGCACACCACCGGCAGCTCGAGGACCCGCAGCTCGTGCACCAGCCAGGGCGCGAGCGGGCCACTCTCCAGCCCAACCCGCTCGAGCGAGGACGCTCGTGTCCCCAGCGTCTGGGCGATGGTCGCGGGCGAGGTCATACAGCTCCCGCGCCAGGTCACCGAGCCCCGCTCATCGACGATACACACCGTGGTCCTGGCCTGCGAGACATCCAGTCCGGCAAAGGTGGTCATGGCAGCTCTCCGCTTCAGTTGACTCGATCGGGAGCTTGCCTCAGTCCGCCCGCCGTTACCCCATGTGCACTAGGCGTCTGCTTGCACGGCTGCAAAGAGGCGCCACTCCCCCGGAACACCCTTGAGGGGGTGGATCCCCCGCTCAACAAAGTGAAGGCCCGACCCCGACACTAAGTCCTTCACGGTGCTGGAGACAAGCACTTCGCCCGGCTCGG
>JBKPDM010000099.1:0-4508 GCA_046727895.1 Pseudomonadota bacterium
CTCGGGGTCGGCGCAGAGCTGGATCTCGTCGACCGCGAGGAAGCTCACGTCGAGGTCGACCGGCATGGCCTCGACCGTGGCCACGAAATAGCGGGCCGAGGGCGGCTCGATCCGCTCCTCGCCGGTGATCAGGGCGACCGCCCGGGCGCCCTTCGCGGCGGCAACGCGGTCGTAGATCTCGCGCGCCAGGAGGCGTAGCGGGCAGCCGATCAGGCCGCTCGGGTGCGCCAGAAGCCGCTCGACGGCAAAGTGGGTCTTGCCGGTGTTGGTCGGCCCGAGCACCGCGAGCACGCGCGACCGATCGGATGGCATCAGCGCCATGGGCTGACTATTGGGAGAAAGGCGCCGTCTGGCAAGAGGCGTCGCTGCGGGACGGTGCGTCCTAGGATGCTGCGGCGGTCTTGGCAGGCTGCGGGCACGTCCAGATGTCGGCCGGCGCGGTCCCGACCGGCTCGCCTTTGAGCAGAGCGAGGACCCGCTCCAGGTTGGCACGATTGCGCCGGACGATCGGGTCCTCATCGCTGCTGTCCGGCGCGACGCCGAGCTTGCGACGCATCTCCGCCCGGGCCAGGCCGGACAGCGCCCAGCCGAGCGGCAAGGGCGCCTTCCTCTGCTCGGCGCGGCCTTCGCCCGGGTTGCGGCAGAGGCGAAAGTGGATGTCGGCGGCGACCCGCTTGGCGAGATCCTCGCGCGCCTGAAAGCCGCGCGCCGCGCGGGTGTTCAGAAGCGCCTTGACCGGGGCGAGCGCCTGATCGAGCCATTTGCGTTGCTCGAGAAGATCCGCCGGGTCGGTGGTCTCGGGATCGTTGCTGATGTGGATCACGATCGGCTGGACGGCATCCGCGCCGAGCTTCTCCGAGGCGGACTGCACGTTGCGCACGATCTCCCCCGCAGTGACCGCGCCCGAGTTCTCGAAGTAGCCGCCGTCGACCAGGCGGAGCCACTCGCCCGGAGCGTCCTGCCGGCGGACGAGGCCATCCGGGCTCAGGTAGGTGAAGCGGGCGCTATCATGGACCGAAGTGCTGAGCGCCACCGCGGCGCCGATCACCTGCTCGCTGTCGAGCGCCTCGCTGAACTCCGGCTCTCCGATCCGCACAGGTGCTGCGATCAGGCGCTGGCCGGTCTCCACGACCGTGCTGTTGAGGAACAGGGGCGGGACCCCGAACGCCGACGCCTCAGACCAGAGCGCGCGAAACGGGCGGCCAAACCAGCCGCCTTCCTCGCAGGCGTCCCAGGCGGCCTCGAACGACTGCTCGAGCGCGACCGCGCGATCGTTGAGGAAGCCGCGCGGCACGGCATGCTGGAACAGATCGGGGAACAGCATCACTGCGACCGTGGGCGCGAGAAAATCGTGACGAAGGATCCGCTCGGCCCGGCCGCGCACGGTGAGCGGCTCAACCCCCTCATCGACCGGGCATCCTGCCAGAGGCTTGGGTGCTGCGCCCGCCCGCTGGTTGGAGGTCAGCGCCGCGAAGGTCGCCGCCCCGAGCGAGCCGCCCGAGACGCCGCTGACCGCGAAGACATGCCGGGCGAAGTCGAGCCCCGCCGCCCTGCCCCGATCCTCCAGCTCGCCCAGCACGATCGCGGTCCAGTAGGCCGCCCGGATGCCGCCACCTTCGGCTGCGACGATGAACACCGGCACTCCGGCGCCCGGCTTCGGCCCGAGCGCCGCGGCCCACTGATCGAAGTAGCCCTCGAGATCGGGCTGGGGCGGCGGGGGCGGCGATTGCGCCGCAGCGGGCAGGCGGTAGGAGTCCATACCGGCAAACAGGCGAACGTAGTGGTTCTCGGCGACATAGGCGCAGATCGCCATCCAGATCAGCGTGAGGCTCACGATCGGCAGGCGCGCCCGATTGCCGAGATAGACGAGCAGGCTGCCGACCGGGATCAGACCGACCACGGCCAGCATCGCCACGGTCGCCGTGCCGAGGGCGGGCGCGATCGCGACCGCCTCGTAGGCGAGCAGCACCATCAGCGTGAAGCCGAGAGCGGTGGCCAACACCAGTGGCAGCCAAGCCTGCCAGGTCAATTCGCGGAGTGATCCGAGGCCCTCTGGCCGCGGACCGATCCAGCGCGCGAACCAGGTCCGGCGCTCGGTCGTGACGTAGACGAAGGCGGCCGCCAGCAGAGCGAACAGACCGGCGAGCACCAGCAACGTGCCGCCAGGGCTGGAGATCCAGGGCGTGTAGCTCAAGGATGCCTTGAACAGCGCGCCCGCGACGAGGAGAAGGGCCGCGGCACCGAGCAGGCGCGGCAGATACTCCTTAAGCTTGGGGAAGACGTGCGGCCAGGAGGCCGGGTTGCGGAAGCGGAAGTAGAACATCACCCGGGCGGACCACCAGGCGACCAGGGCGCTAAGCAGCGTGGCCAGAACGAACCACGCCACGCGGCCCCAGTCGGCATCCTCGCCGAGCACCCGGAGCACGTCCTGCGCCTGATCGTTGAAGAAGAGCACCAGCCCGCAGACGATACCGAGGAGCACGCTGAAGCGGACCAGCAGCAGGACCTGGTAGAGCATACGCGCGCGGCGCCAGGTACGCGCGAGACATCCGAGCGGTTTGGCGAGCGGTTTGGCGGCGAAGCGAGCGAAGGTCATGGGCCAAGCCCCGCTGGCGATGACGCTGCTCAATCGCCGGTTAGTATAGCTTCAGGTGAGCGACGCAATCCACAGCTGCTTGAAGGCGCGCGACCGTCCGCCTACATCCGGGCCAATCACGCGCGAGCAGAACCGGTTTCGAAGTGGGGAAGCGACCAATGAACGCAGCCATGCAGCCGTTCGAGGCCGAAGTCGGCCGGGTTCTCGATCTGGTCATCAACTCGCTCTATCAGCACCGGGACATTTTTCTCAGAGAGCTGATCTCCAACGCCTCGGATGCCTGCGACCGGCTCCGCTACGCCAGCCTGAGCGAGCCCCACCTGCTCGGCGACGATCCCGACCTCAAGATTCTGCTGGTGCCCGACAAGGCGAGAGGCACGCTCACGATCATCGACAACGGCATCGGGATGGGCCGCGACGAGCTGGCCGACAACCTCGGCACGATCGCGCGCTCGGGCACGCAGCGCTTCGTCACTGAGCTGAGCGGCGACAGCGCCAAGGATGTCAACCTGATCGGCCAGTTCGGTGTCGGCTTCTATTCCGCCTTCATGGTCGCCGAGAAGGTCGAGGTGATCTCGCGCAAGGCCGGCGAGGAGCACAGCTGGCGCTGGCGCTCGGATGGCCGGAGCGGCTTCACGGTCGAGGACATGGCGGTGGCGGCGCCGCGCGGCACGTCGGTGATCCTCTACCTGCGCGCCGACGCCAAGGAGTTCCTGGACGACTTCCGGCTGCGCCAGATCGTGCGCAGCTACTCCGACCACATCGCCGTGCCGATCCTGCTCCAGGGCGAGGCCAAGGCGGACGGTGAGGCGAAGGGCAACGGCGAGCTGAAGGCGCCCGAGCAGGTCAACCAGGCGAGCGCGCTCTGGAGCCGCGCCAAGGCCGAGATCACCGACGAGCAGTACAAGGAGTTCTACCACCACGTCGCGCATGCCTTCGACGAGCCCTGGGCGCGCCTGCACGTCCAGGCCGAGGGGGTGGTGTCGTTTCAGGCGCTCCTGTTCATCCCGGGCACGCCGCCCTTCGACCTGTACGACCCCGAGCGCCGCCACGGCGTCAAGCTCTACGTCAAGCGAGTGTTCATCACCGACGACCTGGAAGGCCTGCTGCCGCGCTACCTGCGCTTCGTCCGGGGGGTCGTCGATTCCGAGGATCTGCAGCTCAACGTCTCGCGCGAGACGCTGCAGCACAGCGCCGTGCTCGCCAAGATCAGGAAGGACCTTATCAAGCGCCTGCTCGATGAGCTCGAGCGACGGGCCAAGGCCGAAGACGGCGAGTACGCCAAATTCTGGGACAACTTCGGCGCCGTCCTCAAGGAAGGCATCTACGAGGATCAGGAGCAGCGTGCACGGCTGATGCAGCTGGCCCGCTTCCGCAGCACGGCGAGCGACGGCTGGGTCAGCCTCGACGACTACATCGGCCGGATGAAGCCGGGCCAGGACGCGATCTTCACGATCAGCGGCGAGCATCTCGAGGCCCTCAGATCGAGCCCGCAGCTCGAGGCCTGCCGGGCCAAAGGGGTCGAGGTGCTGCTGCTCAACGATCCGATCGACGACTTCTGGCTGCCGACGACAGAGGACTACCAGGGCAAGAAGTTCCGCTCGCTCACCCGCGGCGAGGTCGATCTGTCGAAGGTCGCGGGCGGCGACGATCAGGCCGCCAGGTCTGAGAGCGCTGCGGCGGTCGAGGGCGCTGCGCTCGACCGCCTGATCGCGGTCTTCAAGGCGCGGCTCGGCGACAAGGTGCAGGATGTCCGTCCCTCCGCCCGCCCCACCGAGAGCGCGGTCTGCCTCGTGGCCGACGAGCGGGGCCTGGACATGCGGCTCGAGCGTTTTCTGAAGTCGCATCAGCAGCTGGACGAGCTGTCCAAGCGCGTGCTCGAGATCAATCCACGGCACGCGCTGATCAAACG
>JBKPDM010000100.1:0-6746 GCA_046727895.1 Pseudomonadota bacterium
TCAGATGTGTATAAGAGACAGCTCCAGAGCGAACTGGTCGCGCGCATCGTGACCACCGCCTGGCGGGCGAGGCGCGGCGACCGGCTCGAGGCGGCGCTCGTTGGCCGCCATCTCGGCCCCGACGCTCAGGGTGTCGGCGACGCGCAGGCCGCGCTCGGCCTCAGGCTGATGCGGGACGGCAATGGGCCGCGCACGCTCGACACGCTGGTGCGCTATCGCGGCTCGGTGCTCGCCGAGCTGCTCCGTGCGCTCGCAGCGCTGAAGCTGCTCCAGGCCGAAGCGCGCGAGTTCCCCGAGAGCGGTCGCCTCGCCGGCGCGTCGAACTTCGCGGGAACCGAACGAACCCGAGAAATGGTTGCAGATCAGAGCATTGGTGCGCAGCCGCAGGGCTGACCGGCGGCACGCCGGCGGCGGACCCTTGCCAATGCTGGCCCTGCGCAGGGCGGACCTTGGCGCGAAACAACTGGTAGGTAGGAGTGTGCAGGAGCGCGCCGATGCCGCGACAGGAACGCCCTTCGTCCAGGGCGGCGCCGCGGCCTCCAAGATGGTGATCGCGGGCGGGTCCTGAGAGATCGCTTCAGCTGACGAGGGAAGTGTGATGGTATCAAATTCGCCGTTCCAGGCAGACCGAATACGGCGAGTCTGTCACCCGACGTTCTCGAGCGCGAGCTGGACATGAGCAAGCCCGAGAAAACCGGCCTCGCCCGCGGGCTCACCCATTACGGTGATCCCGACTTCGCCCTTTATCTGCGGCGCTCGTTCGCCCGCTCGATGGGCTATGGCGACGACCTCCTGGCGCGCCCGGTCATCGGCATCACCGACACGGCGAGCGGCTTCAACAACTGCCACCGCAATGTGCCCGACCTGATCGAGGCGGTGAAGCGCGGCGTGCTCGCGGCCGGCGGCCTGCCGCTCGCGTTCCCCGTCATCTCGCTCGGTGAGCCGTTCCTGCATCCGACCAGCCTGATGTTCAGGAACCTCATGAGCATGGATGTCGAGGAGATGATCCGCGCCCAGCCGATGGACGCGGTGGTCCTGATCGGCGGCTGCGACAAGACCGTGCCGGCGTTGCTGATGGGTGCGCTCTCGGCCGACAAGCCCGCGATTCTGGTAGTCACCGGGCCGATGATGACCAGCCGGCACGGCGATCAGCGGCTCGGCGCCTGCACCGACTGCCGGCGCTTCTGGGCGCAGTATCGGGCGGGCACGATCGACGCCGATGAGATCTTCGCCATCGAGTCCCGGCTCGCGACCACCGCCGGCACCTGCATGGTGATGGGCACCGCCAGCACGATGGCCTGCATCGCCGAGGCGCTCGGCATGATGCTGCCCGGCACCGCCGCGATCCCCGCGGTGCACGCCGATCGGCTGCGTGCCGCCGAGGCGAGCGGTGCCCGCGCGGTGGCCATGGCGCGAGTGGGCGGACCGCGGCCGTACGAGATCGTGACGCCCGAGGCGGTCGACAACGCGCTCCGCGTGCTGCTGGCGCTCGGCGGCTCGACCAACGGCATCCTCCATCTCGCGGCGATCGCCGGTCGCGCCGGCATCGCGGTCGACCCCGAGCGCCTCAACGAGCTGTCCGATGCGACCCCGGTCCTGGTCGATCTCAAGCCAACCGGCCCACATTACATGGAGGATCTGTTCAATGCGGGCGGACTGGGCGCGGTGCTGCGGGAGCTCGAGCCGCTGCTCGATCTGGAGGCCCGAAACGTCGCCGGCCAGCGCCTGGCCGAGCGCCTGGACGGCGAGCCCGCCTACGTCGACCGGAGCGTGGTCCGCCCCCTCGCGACGCCCATATCCGAGGTGGGCGGCCTGGTCGCCCTCTTCGGCTCGCTGGCACCTGAGGGCGCAATTCTGAAGCGCTCGGCCGCCGATCCGCGCTTATTCGAGCATGAGGGCCGGGCGGTCGTGTTCTCGAGCCTGGACGACCTCTCGACACGGATCGACGACCTCGACCTCGAGGTCACCCCGAACGATGTCCTGGTCCTGCAGAATGCGGGGCCGAAGAGCGGCACCGGCATGCCCGAGGCGGGCTATCTGCCGATCCCGGCCAAGCTCGCGCGCGCCGGCGCGAAGGACATGGTCCGGGTTTCGGATGCGCGCATGAGCGGCACGGCGTTCGGTACCGTCGTGCTCCACGTGACGCCCGAGGCGGCGGCCGGCGGCCCGCTCGGCCTGGTCCGAGACGGCGATCGGGTTCGCCTGAGCGTCGCCGGGCGGCGGCTCGATCTCCTCGTACCCGACGAAGAACTGGCCCGGCGAAGGGCCGCCCTGCCCGCTCCTCTGCCGGCACCCGCCCGCGGTTACGCCAGGCTCTACCACGAGCACGTCCTGCCGGCGGATCAGGGCTGCGACTTCGATTTCCTGCGGCCGCCAGCCTAGCACATCAGCTCGAACAGGCTAACTGCCGAATTGCTAAACCATTGATTTTGGCTAACCTCTGGGTTCGTTTGGTTTGCGCACCACGGCAGACGCACTTGGTCCTCCGTTCGACCCGGAGGTCGGCCGCACCGACCGATTTGTACCTCGCCCTAGGAATTTGATCAAGCTCTCAGTGCCGGCAGAGGAACCCGAGACTGGACCTGCTCGGCCTGGATCTGCCGATAGATCCGCTCGACGTCCTCGCGCCGACAGAGCTCGGTGCCCATGGTCAGTACGGTTGCCGTGCCGGTCGCCACGGCGAGGGTAAAGGCATCTTTGGGCGGACGGCCCTGAGCAAGGCCGAGGGTCATCGCCGCGACGAAGCTGTCACCCGCGCCGACCGCGCTCCTCGGTTCGACCAGCGGGGCCTTCAGGCGAAAGCAGCCCGCGGCGGTGGCGAGCAGCGCACCATCGGCGCCGAGGCTCACGGTGACGATCTCGGCCCGGCCGTCGTCAACGAGACGCCTGGCTTCAGCCTCCTGTTCGGCTGGTTCGGGCAGAGAGCGTCCGATCAGCCTTTCGAGCTCGCCCAGATTTGGCTTGACCAGATAGATGCCCGCATCGAGGGCCTGACGCAGCGCCGCCCCCGAGGTGTCGAGCACGAAGCGAACACCCTTTGCGCGCATGGTCCTGGCGATCCGGGCATAGAAGTCGCTCGGCACTCCCGGCGGCAGACTGCCGCTCGCGACGAGGTAGTCCATGTCGAGCGCTTCGAGCTCCGCGAGACCGGCGCGCCACTCGCTCTCACGGATTGCGGGCCCCCCCGGCGTGAAGCGATATTCCCGTCCGCTCGAGCGCTCGTACACGGTATGGCTCACGCGCGTCGCCTCGGCGATCGGGATGACCCGCCGCTCGAGACCGATCGCATCGACCATGTCGTTGAAGGCCTGGCCGGTCAGCCCACCGGCGAAGTAGACTGCGATCGCCTCGCCGCCGAGCTCGCGGATCACGCGCGCCACATTGATGCCGCCGCCCCCCGGATCGTAGCGCTCGTCCGCGGTCCGGATTTTCTGGATCGGACGAATCTCGTCCGCCTGACACGCGGCATCGATGGCCGGATTCAGGGTCAGCGTGACGATCGGCTTCATCCAGCTCAGCTCCAGATATCCGCTCGGTGCCAGCCCCGCAAACCGCGGGCGGCACGGTGAGCCTTTACGACAGCCGCACGATCGGCCATGAGGTTGTCATACCGACCTAGGAGAACGACATTTTGATCGGGATCAAGATCCCCGGAGGAACCGCGGCATGACCGAAGAGCCGGCGCACACGTCCGAATCGCAGGTGAGCGATGCCCCAGCGGAAGCCCTGGGAAGAGCGGCTCTGTCTCTGGTGGCCGAGCCTCCGGCCCGAGCCAGGGAAACTGCGAGAGCTGCACGGGCCAAGGACAGCACGCGAGCCGCCATCCCGGAGACGCCGGCCGCACCGTCGGTCCGGGCGCCGCTCGAGCCGATGGTGCCGACCGATCTCCGGGCGCCTGAGCTTTACCTGAATCGCGAGCTCACCTGGCTCGAGTTCAATCGACGGGTCCTGCACGAGGCGCGAGATCCGCGCACGCCGCTGCTCGAGCGGGTCAAGTTCCTGGCGATCGTGAACGCGAACCTCGACGAGTTCTTCATGAAGCGGATCGGCGGCCTGAAGCAGCAGGTCGGCGCAGGGGTGCACGATCTGACGGTCGACGGCCGCACGCCGGAGCAGCAGATCGATGAATGCGTTGCGGTCATCAAGGACCTCACGCCCGAGCTGCGCGACACCTACGCCGAGCTGCGCGAGCGCCTGCGCGAGCAGGACATCGTGCTGGCGCTGTGGTCGGAGCTGAGCGACGAGCAGCGCGAGGCCGCCCAGGCCTACTACCTCGACAACATCTTCCCGCTGGTGACGCCGCTCGCGATGGACCCGGCGCACCCCTTCCCCTTCATCTCGAACCTTTCGCTCAACCTCCTGGTCACGCTGCACTACGAGGACGAGCAGCAGCCGGTCTTCGCCCGGGTCAAGGTGCCGCTCGGCAAGGGCGTGCCGCGCTATCTGCGGGTCGGTCCGGGCCACTGCTTCGTACGCCTGGAAGAAGTCATGGCGCACGGCCTCGACCGCCTGTTCCCGGGCATGTCGGTCAGCGCCTGCGAGTTCTTCCGGGTGACCCGCAACGCCAACACCGAGCGCGACGAGGAAGAAGCTGACGATCTGGTATCGATGATCGAGGCCGAGCTGCGCGATCGCAAGTTCGCCCCCATCGTCCGGCTCGAGGTCGGCGAGGGTTTCGACCCGGTGCACCGCGGCATGCTGGCCGCCGAACTCGGCCTGAACGAAGGGCGGGACGTGTTCGAGACCAGCGCGCCGCTCGGTCTGCGCGATCTGTTCGAGATCGCCGCGCTCGACCCGCCGGCGCTGCACGACCCGGTCCATCATCCGGTGACCAACGCCATGCTCGAGGATCAGGAGCGCAACATCTTCCACATCATCCGCGACATTGGCCCGATCCTCTTGCAGCACCCGTACGAATCCTTCGGGACCTCGATCGAGCGGTTCGTGCACGAGGCGAGCCGCGATCCCAAGGTGCTGGCGATCAAGATGACCCTCTATCGCACCTCATCCGGCACGCGCATCATCGACGACCTGGTCGAGGCGGCGCGCAACGGCAAGCAGGTCGCGGTCGTGGTCGAGATCAAGGCGCGCTTCGACGAGGAGGCCAACATCCAGTGGGCAAACCGCCTGGAGGAGGTCGGCATCCACGTCATGTACGGCGTGGTCGGCCTCAAGACCCACTCCAAGGTCGTGCTGGTGGTGCGGCGCGACTACACCGGGATCCGCCGTTACGCCCATATCGGCACCGGCAACTATCACGCCGGCACGGCGCGGATCTATTCGGACCTCGGCCTGCTGACCTGCGACGACGCGATCGGCCACGATCTCACCGAGCTGTTCAACTATCTGACCACGGGCTACAAGCCGTCGCGCAAATATCACAAGCTGCTGGTCGCCCCGAAGGGCCTGAAGCAGCCGCTGCTCGATAAGGCCGAGCGCGAGATCACCCGCCACTCGGCCGAGGTGCCGGGCCTGATCCGGTTCAAGATGAACGCGCTCGAGGACGCCGACATCGTCGAGGCGCTCTACCGCGCGTCGCAGGCTGGCGTCCGGGTCGAGCTGATCGTGCGCGACACCTGCCGCCTGCGCCCCGGCCTGCCGGGCCTGTCCGACAACATCAGCGTGGTGAGTATCGTCGGCCGCTTCCTCGAGCATACCCGGATCTACTATTTCCGCAACGGCGGCGACGAGGAGTACTTCATCGGCTCGGCGGATCTGATGACGCGCAACCTCGAGAGCCGCGTCGAGGTCGTGACGCCGGTCGAGGACCCGGCGCTCCGCGAGGAGCTGCGCCAGATCCTCGACGCCCAGCTGAACGACCGGCGCAGTGCCTGGGACATGCAGCCGGATGGCAGCTACATCCAGCGACGGCCGGTCGCCGAGGCCGATGGCACAGGCTCGCAGGAGGCGCTGGTCGCTGCCGCCGAGCGACGTCACCGCGAGGCCACGCGGCTGCGCAAGCGCCGGCCGCAGACGATTGCGCGCCGATCCTTCACAGAACGGGCCGTCCTCTGAGCCGGGCGCGGCGCAGCTGCGGTTATTCGACGACGACTTACGACGGATAGCGCTCGGCCTCGTATCCGGGAAGTCGCGCCGCCAACCCGACCACCGAGCGCGGCTGGGCCAAATAGGTCGGCGCGTTGACGCTCGGCGCCTCATGCCACCCGCGAAAGTCGTCCGGCGCGTCGCGGGCAGTATCCAGGATGCGGCGCCAGCCGCCGAGCGCGGTCTCCGGCGCCGGCGGCACCTCGAACTCCAGCGGTGCCCAGTAGGCATTCAGGATGACGTGGAAGCGGCGCGTTCGCCTGAGACTTTCGACGGTGAACGCCAGCGCGCGGGAGTCCTCGCCCCAGTCGGGCTGGTCGAGCCTGACGCCGTGCCAGCGGATGTTGGCGTGGTGCAACAGCTGGTTCAGAGTCAGCGTCTCGTCGAGATGAGCAAAATCGAGATCCAACCGGTAGTGGATCAGCTCCTTCACGAAGCGATAGAGGCTGGCGTTTTGGTCGACCAGACGCCAGTCAAACCAGCTGATCTCGTTGTCCTGGCAATAGGCGTTGTTGTTGCCGAGCTGCGTGCGCCGCACCTCGTCACCCATCTGCAGCATCGGGGCGCCCAGCGCGAGCAGCGTCAATGCCAGAAAATTCCTGATCTGGCGGCTGCGCAGCCGCTCGATCTCCGGGTCGTCGGTCGGCCCCTCGACGCCGCAGTTCCAGCTCCGGTTGTCGTTGTAGCCGTCGCGGTTGTCC
>JBKPDM010000101.1:0-8530 GCA_046727895.1 Pseudomonadota bacterium
GTGCGACGTAGCTCATCTGTCCTGAATTGTGTGATCCACTGCCACCGGTCCGGATTGAGGCACAGTATCCTCTCAATGGCCTCGTAAATCTCCTGTTTGGTCTTAAGAACACCGTTTCTAACTGCGCGAATCCAGCTAGCATAGCTCTTCCTGATGTTCGGCACCTCATCAGCATCATGATCATCATCATATGATGGCAGTGGGAAAAACTCCACAAGGGGTCCGTATGGGCAGTATTTCAGCTCCCAACAAGGCTTGCACACAATGTGCTCGAGCCGTGGCTTCTTCTTCTGCTTGGGCATCGGTTGCTTATCGGACATCGTGAGGGCATCGAGGTTGGGAAAGCGGCCAGTGCGTCTTCGGGGTCAGTTCTCTAATTGCGGTCAAGGAGTTTTGCAATCGCGGTCAGGGGCGCAGCAGACCAGCGTCGGCCAAGACGTTGCCGCTGATGTCACGCCGCCACGACGCGGATGCGGGCGGTCGGGCGTGAGCGCGGCTTCTTGCGGATCACGATCTCGATGTCGCGATCGAGCGCGGTAAGGAACGTCAGCAGCCGCTCGACCGAGAAGCCCTCGAGCTTGTAGTTGGCGAGCGCCGAGACCTTGGGCTGGTTGATGCCCAGGCGTTCCGCCGCGGCGGCCTGGGTGAGGCGCCGGCGCGCAATGATCTGGTTCAGGGCATGCGCGAGGCGCAGCTTGGTCTGCCGCTCTTCGGCATCCGGGTAGCCGAGATCGGCGAACACGTTGCCGCTGCCACGGGTGATCACGTCGGTCTCGTCGGACTCAGGCTTTGCCACGGCGTGCCTCATAGTCTCGTCGTGCGATGCTCAGCCGCCGTGGGACCAGCTCGACGTCCGCTCGCGCCGTTCTGATTGACATTTCATCCCAAATCTGGGATGGAATGTCATGGCTCGAAAGCCGGCGAAGGGAGAGCGGCCGCTCGATTGGATCGGCTCGTCGAAGAAGGACTTCCTGGCCTTCCCCGAGCCGGTGAAGGACGAGATGGGCAATGCGCTCGGGCTGGCACAGTTTGGCGGCAAGCACCCGAAGGCCAAACCCTGGAAGGGACAAGGTCCCGGCGTGTTCGAAATCGTTGAGGATCATCGCGGCGACGCTTTCCGGGCGATCTACACTGTCCGGTTCAGCGATGTCGTGTACGTTCTCCACGCCTTCCAGAAGAAGACGCCCAAACCGGAGGAGACGGGTATCAGGCCGTAGGTGCTTCAAGACCGCCCATCCGGGTGATGAAGTCGGCGACGTCCTGGACCCCCTGGCCGGCGCGGATGTTGGTGAAGACGAAGGGGCGCTCGGCGCGCATGCGGCGGGCGTCGCGGTCCATCACGGCAAGGTCGGCGCCGACCAGGGGGGCGAGGTCGATCTTGTTGATCACCAGGAGGTCCGAGCGGGTGATGCCGGGGCCGCCCTTCCTCGGAATTTTGTCGCCGGCCGAGACGTCGATGACGTAAATCGTGAGGTCGGCGAGCTCGGGGCTGAAGGTCGCGGCGAGGTTGTCGCCGCCCGATTCGATGAAGATGACGTCGAGGTCGGGGAACGCCAGCAGCATCTGGTCGATGGCCGCGAGATTGATCGAGGCATCTTCACGGATGGCCGTGTGCGGGCAGCCGCCGGTCTCGACGCCAAGGATGCGCGCCGCCTCCAGTGCGCCCGAGCGGATGAGAAACTCGGCATCCTCGCGCGTGTAGATGTCGTTGGTGATGACGGCGAGCTGGTAGCGATCGCGAAGGCGCTTGCAGAGCGCATCGACCAGCGCCGTCTTGCCCGAGCCGACCGGCCCCCCGACGCCTATGCGAAGCGGTCCGTGCGCTGAGTCGGTCATGAGCGGAACAGCCTCGTCCTCTGGGTCTCGTGGCGCATCGAGCACCAGTCGACCAGCGGCGTCGCGCTGCCGAGGTCGTCGAGGGAGGCGGCGAGCGCCTCTTCTGCGACCGCGACGATCGTCGGGGCGAGCGCTGCCGTAAGACGCTGCCCGTCGGTCTGGCCGAGGGGGATCAGGCGAATACCGGCCGAGATCAGATTGGCGGCGAGCGCGTGCAGGAAGGCCACGGTCGCGGCCCGCAATGGCACCTCATGCGCTGCGGCGGCGACGCCGGCGACAGAGGCGTGGCGCGGCTCGACCTCGAGCCGGCGGCAGAGCGCCTCCAGCTCGTCCAGCTGGGGTGCGGGCCACGCCTGGCGCAGCGTGGTCAGGAACGCCCGGCCCTGGGCCGCGCTCTCGAGCGCCAGCTCGCGCGTGCCGTGCATCGCGGCCGCGAGCGCGATCACCGCCTCGAGCGAGCGCCCCTCGAACGTCCCGTCGATGCTGGCGCCGTACGCCGCGGCGAGAAAGATCGCATCCAGGCGGCCGGACCCCTGGCGTAGGATGGCTTCGACATAGCCGCCGAGGCTCGGGGTGCCCTGCACCAGCCCCGCCTCGACCGCCCACTCCAGGCCATGGGAATAGCTGAAGGCGCCGGTCGGCATGGCCGGCGAAAACCAGGCGAGCAGCTCGAGCAGCCCCGCCTGGGCGGGCGCGCCGCGCTCAGCCATGCCGATGCTCGATCGCATAGGCGCCGGCCTCCGGCTGGAAGGGCGCCTGGCGGCGCGTGCAGCGGGCGCCAAGGCCCGCCAGCATGGCCTCGATGACGTGGTCGTAGGCGATCCGCAGGCGCCCGTCGGCGAGAACCTCGGTCGGCAGGTGCCGGTTGCCGAGGTGCCAGGCGAGGCGCGCGCGATGGCGCGGGTCCTCAGCCTCGACGTCGAGAACGTCTTCTTCGGCGGCGCGAACCGCAAGCCAGCCGCCGTCCTCGAAGGCGAGACCGTCGCCGTCCGCGAGCGTGATCGATTGCGGCAGGTCAAGGAGCACCGGACTGCCGCCATCGGTTGTGAGGCGGATGCGGCGACGATGGCGGTCGCCGAACGTCAAGGTCAGGCGGTCGGCCGCCTCGCCGCTGGGCCACGCCCCCGCCTTCACCGCCCGCACGAGCCGCCGCATCGGCGCCTCAATAGAGAAAGTAGCGCTGCGCCATGGGCAGAACGCTCGCCGGCTCGCAGGTCAGGAGCTCGCCGTCGGCGCGCACCTCGTAGGTCTCGGGGTCGACCTCGATCTTGGGCAGGGCGTCGTTGTGGATCATCGAGCGCTTGTCGATGGTCCGGGTCTGCTCGACCGCCACGAGTTCGCGCTTCAGATGCCTGACGCCCGGCAGGTCGTGCTCGAGCGCCGCGCTCGAGACGAAGCTGAGCGCGCTGTCAACCGCGGCCCGACCAAACGCGCCGAACATCGGCCGATAGTGCACCGGCTGCGGCGTCGGGATCGAGGCATTCGGATCGCCCATCAGCGCCGCCGCGATCGTACCACCCTTCAGCACCAGATCCGGCTTGACCCCGAAGAACGCCGGGCGCCACAGCACCAGATCGGCGAGCTTGCCGACCTCGATCGAGCCGATGTGCGCGGCGATACCGTGGGCGATCGCTGGATTGATCGTGTATTTGGCGACGTAGCGCCTGGCGCGGAAGTTGTCGTTCCCACCCTTCTCCTCGGGCAGGCGGCCGCGCTGGCGCTTCATCTTGTCGGCGGTCTGCCAGGTGCGGATCAGCACCTCGCCGACCCGGCCCATCGCCTGGCTGTCCGAAGCGATGATCGAGAAGGCGCCCAGATCGTGCAGGATGTCCTCCGCCGCGATCGTCTCCTTACGGATCCGGCTCTCGGCGAACGCTACGTCCTCGGCGATTTCCGGATCGAGGTGGTGGCAGACCATGAGCATGTCGAGATGCTCATCGATGGTGTTCACGGTGTACGGCCGGGTCGGGTTGGTCGAGGACGGGATGACGTTGGCCTCGCCGCACACCTTGATGATGTCGGGCGCGTGGCCGCCGCCCGCGCCCTCGGTGTGGAAGGCGTGGATGGTGCGGCCCTTGAAGGCGCGGATGGTGTTCTCGACGAAGCCCGACTCGTTCAGCGTGTCGGTGTGGATCAGGACCTGGATGTCCATCTCCTCCGCGACCGCGAGGCAGCAGTCGATCGCCGCGGGCGTCGTGCCCCAGTCCTCGTGCAGCTTGAGTGCGCAGGCGCCGGCCCAGATCTGCTCGATCAGGCCGTCGGGCCGCGACGCGTTGCCCTTGCCGGCGAAGCCGAAGTTCATCGGCCAGGCCTCGGCCGCCTGGAGCATGCGCCCGATGTGCCAGGCGCCGGGCGTGCAGGTGGTGGCATTGGTGCCGGTCGCGGGGCCGGTGCCGCCGCCCAGCATGGTGGTGACGCCCGAGCAGAGCGCCGCCTCGATCTGCTGCGGACAGATGAAGTGGATGTGGCAGTCGAAGCCGCCGGCGGTCAGGATCTTGCCCTCGCCCGCGATCGCCTCGGTCGAGGGGCCGATGACGATGTCGACGCCGGGCTGCGTGTCGGGGTTGCCGGCCTTGCCGATGCCCGAGATGCGCCCGTCCTGGATAGCGACGTCGGCCTTGACGATGCCCCAGTAGTCGAGGATCAGGGCATTGGTGATCACCGTGTCGACCGCGCCCTCCTCGCGGGTCCGCTGCGACTGGCCCATGCCGTCGCGGATCACCTTGCCGCCGCCGAACTTGACCTCCTCGCCGTAGATCGTGCGATCGTCCTCGACCTCGATGAACAGCTCGGTGTCGGCGAGGCGCACCTGGTCGCCCACGGTCGGCCCGAACATGTGGGCATAGGCGTGACGGGAGATCTGGCGCGGCACGCGGCTTCCTCCCTCAGATCCACTCGGGTTCGACGGTGCGGGCGCCGCCGGCATCGCCGGTATTGAGGGTGCCGGCCGGCTCGATCAGCAGCACCTCGCATTCCTCCTCGGCGACCGGCATGTGCTCCACGCCTTTGGGCACGACGAGAAGATCGCCCGGGCCGAGCGTCACATCCCGGTCGCGGAATCGAATGAGCAGGGAACCTTTGGTGACCAGGAACAGCTCGTCGGTCTCGTCGTGCTTGTGCCAGACGAACTCGCCCAGCAGCTTGACCGCCTTCACGTGATAGTCGTTGAGCTGCGCCAGGATCTTCGGCGACCAGTGATCGCCGAACTTGCCGAACTTGTCCTCGAGGTTGATGACGTCCATGGCTGACAATCCTGCCGGTCAGCCGCCCGACTTGCCCTGGTCGAGCAGGCCCATGATCCTGGCGTTGAAGCCGTAGATCGCGCGCTTGCCGGCGAAGGGTACGAGCTGAACAGTGCGCGTCTGGCCAGGCTCGAAGCGCACTGCGGTGCCGGCCGGGATGTCGAGGCGGCGGCCGCGCGCCTTCTCGCGCTCGAACTTCAACGCCTCGTTGGTCTCGAAGAAGTGGTAGTGGGAGCCCACCTGGACCGGTCGGTCGCCGGTGTTGGCGACCTCGAGCGTGATCGACTCGCGGTCGGCGTTCAGCGTGATCTCGCCGTCCGCGGTAATGATTTCGCCCGGAATCACCTCGACCTCCGTCAGCGGATCGGCTGGTGCACGGTGACCAGCTTCGTGCCGTCGGGAAAGGTCGCCTCGATCTGGACCTCATTAATCATCTCCGCCACGCCCTCCATCACCTGATCGCGGGTGACGACCTCCGCGCCGGCCGACATCAGATCGGCGACGCTCCTGCCGTCGCGCGCGCCCTCGAGCACGAAGTCGCTGATCAGCGCGATCGCCTCGGGATAGTTGAGCTGTGACGCCGCGTTCGAGCCGCCGGCGCGCCACCATCGCCGCAACTGCGACGAGGAGTTTGTCCTTCTCCCTCGGCGTCAGGTCCAAGGTCGGTCCTCCTGCGCCCCACTCAGACCGTGAGGTACCGCTTCACCACGCCCTCGTCCACCTCGGATTTCGCTCCCGCGACCACCACCTCGCCGCGGTCCATGACGATCAGATCGTCGGCGATGTCACGGGCGAACTCGAGATATTGCTCGACCAGCAGGATCGCCATCTCGCCGCGCGGCGAGCCGGGCGATCACCTCGCCGATCTGCTTGATGATCGAGGGCTGGATGCCTTCGGTCGGCTCGTCGAGCAGCAGGAGACGCGGGCGGGTGACCAGGGCGCGGGCGATCGCAAGCTGCTGCTGGCCGCCCGAAAGATCGCCGCCGCGCCGGCGCAGCATGTCTTTCAGCACCGGGAACAGCTCGAACACCTCGTCGGCGATGGTGCGCGCCACGCGCGGCAAGGCGGCGAACGCGGTGCGCAGGTTCTCGAGGACCGAGAGCCGCGGGAAGATCTCGCGCCCCTGCGGCACGTTGCCCGCGCGTAGGGCGGCTTGCCGCCGAGCGGCTCGCCCTCCCAGACGATCTGCCCGCTGCGCACCGGCTCGAGGCCGAGAATCGCGCGCAGGAGCGAGGTCTTGCCGACGCCGTTGCGGCCGAGCACGCAAGTGACCCGGCCCTTCCGGGCGGCGAGGCTGACGCCGCGCAGCGCGTGGCTCGCGCCGTAGTAGAGATGGACGTCTTCGACCGTCAGTATGGCGCGCCCTCGCGCCAAAGTTGATTTCGCGCTGGCCTCTTACGCTGATCACGACTAGTGCTCTGAACATGAAGATGACGTACAATCCTTCTAAGAATCGCCGGAACATCAAAGAGCGCGGCATCGGCTTCGATCAGGCCAGAGAGCTGCTCGGCGCCCCCCATGCTCTGCGAGCCGATACCCGACGCGACTACGGCGAGCAACGCTTTGTCGCCTACGGCTTGATTCGTGGCCGCATGTACGTTTGCGTCTACACCTTGCGCGGTGACGCGTACCGTATCATCTCGCTGAGGAAGGCCAACCGGAGAGAGATCGATGCCTATGGTCCGTTTGTCCTCCGCCGAAGCTAGAAAGCGTGCACGTGAGGGGGAGGTCGACTGGGAGCGGATCGATGCGATGACGGATGAGGACATCGCACGCCAGATCGCCGCGGATCCGGATGTCGCGCCGGACATGTCGGAGGCGCTCGAGCGCGGCGAGTTCGAGATGGTGTGGGGCATCGATCTCGAGCATGTGCGAAGCAAGACGGGCCTCGACCAAGCGGCCTTCGCGCGGCGCTTCGGCCTGCCCGCGCAGGACCTGGTTGCCTGGGAGGCGGCGGGTCGCGTCCCAAACCGGGCCATCTGGACGTATCTCAAGTTGATCGAGCGCGAGCCCGAGCTTACTGGCCGCGCCGCGGAGACGATCCTGCGCGAGCTCCTCCCCAAGGTCCCGGTTCGCTGAGCGACAGGCGTCGTCATCGTCCGAGATAGACCTCGATCACGCGCGGGTTTGCCTGAACCGCCTCGACCGCGCCCTCGACGAGCACTTTCCCCTCATTCAGCACGGTGGTGCGCGCGCCGAGCTCGCGCACGAACGCCATGTCGTGCTCGACCACGATCAGCGTGCGCTCGCCGGCGATGGTCCGGGGTGGTCAGGCGATACGAGGTTCGCCTGAGATTGACGAGCGGTTGAGCAGCTCTGTCTTACTTCCGGGCAGACGGGCTCAGGTCTGCCAGATGGCGGGGACGCGCTCGGGCAGACCGCCGACCACATGGCGAAACCGCGCAAAGAAGCGCTGCAGCAGCTGACGGAGCGTTGCCGGGTCCGCCGCCAGCCAGCGCACGACGAGCACCGGCCCGATGCAGGTCACGCCGGAGCGTATTTCCTTGCCCCTGGCCAGCGCGCGCGCGAGCCCGATCCGATCCCCGGCGTCGGCGGCGACGTAGATGCAGGTCGCGAACGCACCCGCGCGGGCGAACCCGAAGGGCGCCTCGAGCAGCGTGCCGGGCTCGGGTGCGAGGCGCAGCGCATCCACCCAGACGAGCCGGCGTCCGACGCGGACCTCCCAGCGGTCGCTGAGCAGGCCCGTCTGGAATTGCTCGCCACGCGCGCGCCGCCCGAAGACCAGCATGTCCGCCGCCACCAGCCGCGCCCGCAGCCCGAGGTCGACCCGCAGGCTACGCCGGAGCCGCGCGCCATCGAACAGAATGGTCTCCTGCGGCAACCACTCGAGCCAGGTCTGATCCGCAAGGTCGAGATCGACCTCGACGGTCGCCTCCGCCCCGGCGCTGCGGTAGGCCTTCTCGGCCGCCTGCGTGGTGACCACCGCGACGGCACCCCTCTCCAGACGCACCGCGACCCGAAGCGCATCGCCGCCGACGATGCCGCCGCTCGTGTTGAGCAGCAGGGCGCAGGGCGGCTCATCGGGCGGCGGCCGCGGCACGAAGACCCGGAGCGGAGACTTCTGAAAGAGCCGTGCCAGATGAGTCGTCCCGCGATGGACGAAGACCAACCGCACGAGTCCTTCAGGAGAGGGAAAATCCGCAAGCGCCATACCTGATCCGCGACTACCGGCATGCCCCGCGGGGTCCGCGAGCACACACATCCATTATCTTGATCATCCATGGCAGGACTTCGACTTGGGCGACCAGCACATTGATGAACGTTGCCTGCCGCGGCCAAGGGTCATCAAACCCATCTTCGACAGTTGGGGCTGGCGAGAGGGCGTGAAAGCGGCAGATTTCCTGGGGTCGGGGGTGGTCCAGGTTGAAAATGTAGTGCCACGTCACCAGTAGTTTCTGCTTGATTTCTGCCTCGTGCGGCGCAACTGTGT
>JBKPDM010000102.1:0-10848 GCA_046727895.1 Pseudomonadota bacterium
GTATAAGACAATTGTGCCAGGAGTGCCATCTGCCACCCCCGCTCTCGTTGCGTGCGCTAATCGAAGCCTTGGGGATCGGTGGAAGCCCAGAGATCCCGTTTCGCTTCGGCACGCACAATCTCTCTTTCGGCAACTTTGGAGATGGCGTGCCGGATCTCGGGACCTTCAAAGATACATTTGGCGTGTCTGAGATCTTGCACGAGCTGCTTGATCCGGTGTTCGGGCATCCGGTTCTTACCTCGGCTTTTTATGCATTGTATCATTATTACCTCAAAGGCTTTACGAACGGCGGACTGGCAACCGGCTTCTGCACTTCACTCGCGAGTTTGGTCGCCGACAATTTTTGGACAGGCCGCTCCGATACGCATGATATTACCAAGGAGAGTGTCCACAAATTCCTCACCGCCGTCCATGGTAAGTTGCTCAGCCGCGAAAGCTTGATTCATTTCCACGATCAAGGCCGCGAAGGCGTTGCACGTGTCGAGCGGAGCGGCCGCGAGGTCGAAGCGACGTTCCTGCGCGGCTGTGATCGTAAAACTGCGCCCTTGATCTTCTTCATCCCGGCGGGTGAGGTTTGGAATAGCGACTACTTTGACAAGCTGGGCAAATCGCACTGTGTCATGCCTTATCGCTTCGGCTATCCGCCGGGCCATTCGGGGCCGCAGCTTGCGCCGGACGGCAGGACGACAGTGACCGATCTCAACGGTGTCGAGCTGTACGTCTGGGATTGCAACGAACCGGAATCCTCGAATTGCAAGCTCGTCTTCAGGAACAACAGCGGGCAGATTGACTTCGAGTATTTCCCGGGCTCACACGTTGCGCAATTCCGCAGTCAGGAGGGTCTGACGCTAGGCATGATGACCAATGGCGACTATCTGCTCGCCGATCACGATCTACCGTTCAGTGGGCCGCACGGTCTGACGAGGTTCATCATTGATTGCCTGCTCTCGCCCGCCGATCTGCAGATCACCGATCCGAACGGACTGCGTACGGGCAACTTCGGCGGGCAGATTCGTGCCGAGATTCCTGACAGCCATCCGTGCTACCTGGTGCCAGGCGCTTACATGCTCCCCACCCATACCCCCTTGGCGCGTCGCATCATGGGTACAGCCGCCGGCCAGTATACTTTCGCCTCGATCATCCCGGACGGCGGCTCGCTCGTGTTGCAGGACGTGACGACAGCGGTGGGGCAAGTGGATGAGCTCTCGGTGAGTCCCGACCAGACGCAACTGCGATTTACACCAGGGGCGGAAAAGACATTTGACTTGACGATCGCGCGGCTGGTCGGTGATCAGGCGCGGGCGATCGCCATTCGCGGCGCCGGGGGAGGCCCAGCAGCGAGCGTTGACATCACGACCTCGCCGGAATTGTCGTCGGCCGAGCTCGCCAATCATGGTGCAATGCGCCATGTCGAGGTGCAGGGCTTCGTTGTTGATCGTAAGAACCACAAGAGCCAAAATAGACAGTTAGCCGCGGCGAATCTGCCACCGGGAAGCAACCTGAAATTTGACGTGCGAAATTGGGCGACCCTCGAGGCTCGCCTACAAACATCAATGAATCAGTAATCCACGAATGCAGCGGGCCAGTTGGCGACGGAGAGCAGTGTTTCCGTCGCCATTGCGATCGGGACACGTTACCGCTTGAGGCGCGCCAGGTGCTCCTTGCGGAACTTGGCGACCTTGGGCGCGATGATGATCTGGCAATAGCGCTGGCGGGGGTTTTGCTCGAAGTAGTCCTGGTGGTAGTCCTCGGCCGGATAGAATTTCTCGAGGGGCACGACCTCGGTGACGATCGGCGCGTGCCAGATGCCCTTCTCTTTGAGCTCGGCGATCGCGCGCTCGGCGTCCGCTTTCTGCTCGGCGTCGTGATAGAGGATGATCGAGCGGTACTGCGGGCCGACGTCGGCGCCCTGGCGGTCCTTGGTCGTCGGATCGTGGATTGTGAAGAACACGTCCAGGAGGTCCCGGAACGAGACCACGGCTGGGTCGTAGGTGATCTGCACCACCTCGGCGTGGCCCGTGCGGCCGCCGCAGACCTGCTCGTAGGTCGGATGGTCGACCTTGCCGCCGGCGTAGCCGGAGACCACGCTCTCGACCCCCTTCAGATCCTTGTAGACCGCCTCCAGGCACCAAAAGCAGCCACCGCCCAGGGTCGCCATCTCATGATCCTCATGCCCGGCCATGGCCATCTCCTCCACGCTCCCCGCCGGCACAGCTTCCCGCGCGGCCGCTCCATGACTATGGTGCAGCGGCATGCGAGCGCAAGGGCAGCGACCGCTGACTCCGGCCGCCCCGGTAGTTGCCCGCCCCGTTCGCTCCAGCCCGGCGTCGATACGACATGCAAGCAACCGACCGGCAATATGCCTCACGCGATGCGGAGCAGACCAGCGCTCTGGATCGGCCAGCCATCGGGCTCACCTCCCTCTGCCTGCTGGCGGTCGCGGTCGGGGTGATCACGGGCTTCGGCGCGGTCGCGTTTCGCGCGCTGATCGGCCTGATCCACAACCTCCTGTTTCTCGGCCAGCTGTCGTTCACCTACGACGCCAACCTCTTCACGCTGCCGAGCCCCTGGGGCCCGTTCGTGATCCTGGTGCCGGTGATCGGCGGGTTCGCCGTCACCTTCCTGGTCAGCAACTTCGCGCCCGAGGCGCGTGGCCACGGCGTGCCCGAGGTCATGAACGCGGTCTACTATCAGGAGGGCGTGATTCGGCCGGTGGTCGCCGCGGTCAAATCGCTGGCCTCGGCACTGTCGATCGGCAGCGGTGCGGCGGTCGGGCGCGAGGGTCCGATCATCCAGATCGGCTCCTCGTTCGGCTCGACCGTGGGTCAAGTCATCTCCATGGCCGCGTGGCAGCGCATCACCCTGGTCGCCGCGGGCGCCGGAGCGGGGATCGCCGCGACCTTCAACACGCCGATCGGCGGCGTCATGTTCGCGGTCGAGCTGATGATGCCCGAGATCAGCTCACGCACCTTCCTGCCGGTGGCACTCGCGACCGGCACCGCGACCTTCGTCGGTCGACTGTTCCTCGGCGTGCAGCCGGCGTTCGCGATCCCGCCGCTGCCGGCGCTCTCCAACGCGCCGGTCTCGGCGGTCGCCCTGCTCGCCTTTGCCCTGCTCGGCGCGCTCTGCGGCGTCGCCGCGGCGATCTTCACTCAGGGGCTGCATCGGGCCGAGGAACTCTTCGACAAGATCCGCAACCCCTATCTGCGCCACACGCTCGGCATGTTCGCCGTCGGCGTCATGATTTATCTCCTCATGGTCACTGCGGGACATTACTTCGTCGAGGGGGTGGGCTACGCGACCATCCAGGTGATCCTGCTCGGCGGCTTGAGCGGCACCGCGTTCCTGTTCTTGCTTTTTGCCTGCAAGCTCTCGGCGACGCTGCTGAGCCTCGGCTCGGGCGCCTCGGGCGGCATCTTCTCGCCCTCGCTGTTCATGGGTGCGACGCTTGGCGGCAGCCTCGGCGCCTTGTTCAGCACGGTCTACCCGTCGCCCGACATCAGCGTGCCGACCTTCGCGATGGTCGGCATGGCCGCGATGGTCGGCGGCGGGACCGGCGCGGCGATGACCGCGGTCACCATGATCTTCGAGATGACGCGCGACTACGACATCGTGATGCCGATGATCGTCGCGGTCGCGCTCAGCATCGGCGTGCGGCGGATTCTCTCACGCGAGAACATTTACACGATCAAGCTTCTCAGCCGCGGCCGCTCGATCCCCAAGGTCCTGCACGCCAACATGTTCCTGGTCAGGCACGCGAGCGAGGTCATGGATCGCGACGTGCTGGTCCTGCCGGCCGAGGCGAGCTTCGATGAGTTCCTGCGCCAGCCCGAGCATGCCGGCCAGATGCGCCACGTCGTGGTGACGCGCGATGGCCGGATCGTCGGTGTGCAGCGCGTCAATACCGGGCTGCGCCGCGGGCTCGAGAGCGCCTACACCGGGATCACGCTCGGCGACGTTGCGCGCCCCAACTTTACGATCGCGCGCGAGGACGATGTTGTGTTCGACGTCATCCGGCGGATGTGGCGACGAGGCGGCGCCATGGCGATCGTGGTCAGGGGCGGTCGCGTGCCGCGCGCCGATGACGTGGTCGGCGTGATCACCAAGGAGCACGTCGCCGACTCGGTCGCGGCCAGCATCCGGCCGTATTGGACCTGAGGATCGGCGGAGGCTGTCGGAACCGCCGGCCGAGCACGAAACCGGTTCCCGGTATTGGCTCGACGGGCTATCCCCTTGTTCGACGGCAGGACCGCCAGAGCAGGGGCATCGGATGGGCAGCGTCGATCAGGCCGCGTGGGGGCAGGCGTCGGAGCGAAGCCTCCTGTTCATGATGGTGATGGCGATCGCCACGGGAGTCGTCGCCGGGATCGGCGCCTGGGGCTTTCGGATGTTGATCGGCCTGGTCCACAACGTGCTGTTCCTCGGCGAGTTCGCCTTTGCCTATGACGCCAACCTACACACGCCGCCAGGCCCCTGGGGTGTTGGCGTGGTGCTGGTCCCGGTGGTCGGAGCGCTGGTGGTCGCCTGGCTGGTCGGAAACTTCGCGCCCGAAGCCAAGGGGCACGGCGTGCCCGAGGTCATGGACGCCATCCACTACCACCAGGGCCGAATCCGCCCGCGGGTCGCGGTGGTGAAGTCGTTGGCCTCGGCGATTTCGATCGGCAGCGGCGGCTCGGTCGGGCGCGAGGGACCGATCGTTCAGATCGGCTCGGCGTTCGGCTCGACGCTCGGCGAGATCATGCCGATGCGGACCCAGGACCGGGTCACCCTGATCGCCGCCGGGGCGGGCGCCGGCATCGCCGCCACCTTCAACGCGCCGCTGGGCGGCGTCGCTTTCGCGATCGAGCTGCTGCTGGTCTCGGTGAATGCCCGCAGCCTCGTGGTGGTCGCCACGGCGACCGCGTTCGCGACCCATATGACCCGCCTGCTGCTCGGCACCCATCCTTCCTTCTACATCCCGGCCCTGGAGAGGCCCGACTTCTACCTGACGCAGCCCTGGGGGCTGGCCGCGTTCTTCGTGCTCGGCGGCCTGATGGGACTGCTGTCGGTCGCGTTCATCCGTGGGCTGTACGGGATGGAGGACCTCTTCGAGGCCATCCCCGGCAACTACTATGCCCGCCACGTCCTGGGCATGTTCTGTGTCGGCGTCATGATGTATCTCCTCCTCCGCCACGCCGGTCACTACTACGTTCAGGGCGTCGGCTATGCGACCATCATGGACATTCTTCAGGGACCGCTGGCCGCGCCCTGGTTCCTTCTCCTGCTGGTGGCGCTCAAGCTCCTGGCCACCTGCCTGTCGCTGGGCTCGGGGGCATCCGGCGGCGTCTTCTCGCCGGCCTTGTTCATGGGCGCGGCCGCAGGCGCAGCGTCCGGGCATCTGTGCCAGGCGCTGATTCCCGGCCTCGACATCGAAATCGCGACTTTCGCCATCGCCGGCATGGCGGCCACGATCGGCGGGACCACCGGCGCGGTCCTTACCGGGATCATCATGATCACCGAGATGACCCAGGACAATTCCGTCGTCCTCCCTTTGGTCATCGCCGGCTCGATGGCCTACGCGGTCCGCAAGCTGATCATGGACGAGAGCATTTACACGATGAAGCTGCGTGCCCGCGGGCACGCGGTGCCGGAGGGGCTTCAGGCGGCGGTGTTGAATGCCCGGCGGGTCCGCGACCTGATGGAGAGCGGTTTCGTCGTCGTTGCGGACGGGGCCGAACCTCCTGCCGACGCCGCGATCGTCGTGCTTGCCGAGCAGGGGATGATCGCCGGAGTGGTGAGGCAGCCTGCGACGCGGGACGGCAGGTCCGGTGCCGGGGATGCCGCCCGCCCCATCGGCCACGTCGTGGTGGACGAGCAGGAGAAGCTGCTGTCTGCGATCCGCGCGATGTGGGAGGCTGAGGCCGAGGTCATCCTGGCATCACGCCGGCCCGGTTCGGGGCGGGTCGACGACATCGTCGGGATGGTCACGCCCGCTACCCTCGCCGGTCTGGTCAGAGCCGAGGAGGATCTTCTGTAGTGGCCAAACGCCAGGCGGGGGCTCCGCTGCAGTGCGGCGCGGGCGGACATGCGCTTGGTCCGTTCATGTCGCAATGATTGATTGTTATCGACAATTAGCTACTTTTGCGTTTGCCATGGAGCTTGGTTGGCGGCACGCTTCGCCTTACATCGAAGCTCGGACATGTCGAGCACGCCGCTGCGCTGTCGCGACCAGGAGAAATCACCATGGCGAAGCCGCAAAAGCCGTATCGCCACCGCACGATCGGCAATCACGCGCTGCACCCCGAGACCCTGATGATGAGCTACGGCTACGACCCGAAGCTCTCGGAGGGCTCGGTCAAGTGCCCGGTGTTCCAGACGTCGACCTTCGTGTTCGAGCGCGCGGCGGCGGGCAAGGCCTTCTTCGAGCTCGCCTATGGCCTGCGCGAGAAGCGGCCGGCCGAGGAGCCCGGCCTGATCTACTCGCGGCTCAACAACCCCGATCTGGAGATTCTCGAGGATCGTCTCGGGCTCTGGGACGGCGCCGAGTCCAGCCTCGTGTTCTCGAGCGGCATGGCCGCGATCTCGACCACGCTCTGGACCTTCCTCCGCCCGGGCGACGTCCTGGTGCACAGTGAGCCGCTCTACGGCGGCACCGAGTTCCTGATCCAGAACATCCTGCCGCAGTTCGGCATCCAGCCCGAGGGGTTCCGCGCCGGCACCGAGGGCCGACGCATCCACGAGGCGATCAAGGCCGCGCGGGCACGCGGCCGGATCGGCGCGATCTACCTGGAGACGCCGGCCAATCCGACCAACGCCCTGGTCGACATCGCCGAGTGCGCCGAGCTGGCGCGCAGCCTGCCCGAAGGTCGCCGCCCGCCGGTGATCGTCGACAACACCTTTCTCGGCCCGCTCTGGCAGCAGCCGCTGCCGCTCGGCGCCGATCTGGTCGTCTACTCGCTGACCAAGTACGTGGGCGGCCACAGCGACGTCATCGCCGGGGCGTGCCTCGGCGGCGAGGAGCGCCTCGCCGCGGTGCGCGGCATGCGCACCATCCTCGGCACCATGTCCGACCCGCACACCGGCTGGCTGCTGATGCGCAGCCTCGAGACGCTGAAGCTGCGCATGACCAGCGCCATGAAGACCGCGCGCTACGTCGCCGATTTCCTGGTCGATCATCCCAAGATCAAACAGGTGCACTACCTCGGCTTCCTGGCGGCGGACGACCCGGAGCTCGAGCTCTACCGGCGCCAGTGCAGGGCGCCCGGCTCGACCTTCGCCTTCGAGGTCCACGGCGGCGAAGCAGAGGCCTTTCGCCTGCTCGATGCCCTCAAGCTGATCCGCCTCGCGGTCAGCCTCGGCGGCACCGAGAGCCTGGCCGAGCACCCGGCGAGCATGACCCACTCGGACATCCCGCCCGAGCGCCAGGCCGAGCTCGGCATCACGCCCGCCATGGTCCGCCTCTCGGTCGGCGTCGAGCACCCCGAGGACCTGATCGCCGATCTCGCCCAGGCGCTCGACGCGGTCTGATCCCCGCTACCAAGAGCTGGTGCCGGGCAGGGCGGGGCTTGACCCGATGCCGTCCCGTTAACCTTTTGGCTACCATGGCTCGCCAGCATGGGAGCCTCGTTGGTCCATGCGATCCTGGGAGTCCGTGCGCCCGTCAAACCGACGGGCGGCGGGTCGCGGGCTGGACGGGGTGGGGCAGGCAGGCGGGCGTGGGCTGGACGGGGGCATCCGATGGGGCCCCTTGGATCAAGCGGGCGGGTGATGGCTTGATGGGGGCGGGTGAGAGGACCGGTTGATGGATTTGCCGATCGAGCCTGACCTGGTTGTCAAAGGCATGTGATCTTGAGTATAAGTATGGTATCGAGGACATATTTGCGCCGGCTGATACGATGGCGTACTCACCAAATCCGAGTATGTCGCAGATGATAGCCGGTTCTTAAGACTGAATTGATCCCCGTTCTTCATTTGTGATGCGACACAGCTGGCGCATTTTCAACTTTAGCATGGCGCATAGGTGGCGCAAGTTGATCTGTGAGTGGCGCATCACATGACTTTGGTCGGCGGTCGCCGCCGGCGGATCAGGGAGATTGATCCTCCACTCAATTGATATCGCTGATCAACGCGGTTGACGACACCAGCGATTCACGGTCCTGATATAACGCGTTGATGATAATTCCTAATCTCAGCGCTGAGGTCGGAATCTGGAGAATTGACTCAATCCTCCAGCGAGGCTGATGGCCGCTGATATGCTCCCGAGTGGACAGAAGTGACGCATTTGCGCCTTGGGAGCTCGTGACGGCCTCTCCGATGTCCGTCACCGGCACCTTCCTCGATCAGCGCATTGGCGGAGAGATCGCCGAGCCGGCGCCCGCGCCGGAAGCTCTTGAGCCGCGCCACGGTGCCCGCCAACCCTTCGCGGCTGACGGCACCCAGCGGCACGAGACGGGCGACCGCCCTGCCGCGCCTGGTAATCGTAATTTCCTGGCCGCGCTCGACCTGTTCCAGAAGCCTCGAAAGGTGCGTCCTGGCCTCGAGTGTTCCGACCGTCTTCATGGCACGCCTTTCGCCAGACTCCAACAAGAGCCTTGATGCTGGTTAGATTAGAATGTCGGTCAAGCCCCTCGATCCGATTCACCGCAGGATGAAGACTCGCGGCGAGGCTGCTCACGACGCGATCACTTGCAAGGCGTGAAGGCCGTTCCTACTGTTCGCCATGTGGTTCGAGTGGGACGGGCGCAAGCGGCAGATCAACCTCGCGAAACATGGGCTTGACTTCCGCCGCGCCGGGGAGGTGTTCGCCGGCAATACATACACCAAGGCCTCGGTGCGCGGCGACGAACGGCGATGGATGACGGTCGGCTTGCTCGCCGGTGTTCTCGTGGCCATGATCTGGACGCGGCGCGACGATGCCATCCGCATCATCTCCTTACGGAGAGCGAGACGTGAAGAAAGGCAGCACTATCGAGAGCTATTCGGCTGAAGAGCTACGGGCGTTGGTCGAGGGCGGCGGCGACGAGACCGACTGGGCACGCGTGCTCGCCATGACCGAGGATGAGCTCGAAGCCGCGATCGCCGCTGATCCCGATTGGGCGGAGCTGCCTCGCGACTGGTACAAGGACGCCAGGCCCCGCCCTGCCGGCCGGGAGCGCAGGCAGGTGACGCTCCGTCTCGACCCGGAGGTGCTCGACTGGTTCAAGGCGCAAGGCCGCAACTATCAGGCTCGCATTAATGCTGCACTCCGCGCCTTCGTCGAGGCCCACAAGCGCCGCTGACCGCGTGTGTTGGGCAGAAATCTGGTCAAATGTCCGACGGCGGTGGCTGTGACCCATGGCACGGCGGGACTTGACCTGGCAAAGAGGTTCCTCACACCTTTGCAACCCTGCCAAGTCGTGGGCCAAGAGTGCGGTCGCAGCCCGTATCGGGAGTCGCCGCGATGCTGTCGCTGGTCTTCTGGCTGATGTTCTACTTCGACCCGGGCGCGGCCACGCACTCCCATCTTTGCCTGCAGCGGCCCGCGGTTGCGACCGCCGTCGAACACAGCGGTTCCGCGTCGGATCGATGCAAGGTACTCGTCCGCATGTCGCCTTCGCTGCCGGAAGGAGAACAACCTCGCGAATATCCCGGGTCCTCGCGCTGGTGAGAGCAAGGCGTGAGGGAATACGGCACCATCGAGAGCTTGTCGGCTGATGAGCTTAGGGCGACGGCCGAAGGCGGAGGCCGCAGAGACGGTGGGCGCGCGACCCCGTCTGACACATCGTTCCGGTGCACCTTTGACCGTCATGCTGGCGCCCGGGAGCCCTGGAGGAGCCATGACCCCGGCAGCGACCCATACCGCTTGCGATGAACGGCGCGGCATTGACCGCACTCGCGGGCTCCCCATAATGGGAGTTCTCAGATCAGAGGACCAATGCCCGCGGGCTTCTTGATATGTGGAGCAGCCTCACTGGTGTCGCCACTCTCCTCGCCTTGCTCATCGCGGTTCTGCCGCTTCTCGATCTCTTTATTGTTCCACGGGCAAAGCGCCGACTTGCCGAGTATCTAAACCCCGACCTACGCCCTTCTTCAAGAGCTCACCTGAAGATCATCGAGCCGGCATACGATACTGCTATCCGATTTCAGGCTCAGATTTTTGACGCCCGTTTCCTTGTCCTCACGGTTTTTCCTCAGATCTGTGTTAATTACGGCGTGCTTTATGTTAATCGTTGGCCTATCGCACGCAGCGACAAGCCCGTTGTTCCGACTGAGTTTGAGAAACTCCATTGACGTGACTTCCCCGCAATCCGCCTTCTTTGCCATAGTTATCATAGGAGTGTTCCTCGCCGATTACATGTGTGCAGGTCAGACGCGCTTTTTTCTTTCCCTAGTAAGACCAACATCATATCTGTCACATCTCCTTCTATTGTTATACGCAAATCTCTGCGTCGCTGCCAGCCTATTCGCTTCTGTTGTTGGATTTGCGGCAACTGTGGGCGCGTTCCTATTTGACTATATGTCCCATCCACAGATGTCCGCACAACTGATGACCTATCCTATTGTGACGGCTAATACCGGAACCGTGCCGAGTTCCAACAATTCAATCGTGCTCGGTGTAGATCCTATGCAGAGCAACGTCAAATGGACATTCGCAAATCCTGAAGCAGCAGTGGAGTGGTCAAATACCGCAAAGAAAGAACAACAGGGTCTGATAATACGTCGTCTTATGGAAAGTTTTTCATATAACGAAGATAACAAGATCGCGTACGACCCGTCGACTATGATCAATGACGAGAGAGGCAGTTGTCCAACGTATTTCGACATAACGATATCCAACAGTGAGCATGCAAGCGCGCGCACCGAAATGCGAATAACGGTGTTAGACAAGAC
>JBKPDM010000103.1:0-4640 GCA_046727895.1 Pseudomonadota bacterium
GTCTATGTCTACGCCAAGCGCTACGACTATCCGATCTACGCCCGCTCATCGCTCGGCGACTTCGCGATCGCGCTGGCCCGGGCGCTGCTCGCTCTGATGACGCCCGTGATCATCGTGGGCGGCATCGTCGGCGGCCTGTTCACCCCGACCGAGGCCTCGGTGGTAGCGGTCCTCTACTCGCTCCTGATCGGAACGTTCGTCTACCGCACGGTCGGCCCCAGGCGGCTGGTCGGCGTGCTCTACGACTCGGGCCGCTTCGCCGCCATTTCCCTTTTCTGCATCGGCACCGCGTCCGCCTTCGGCTGGGCGCTCGCCTATTTCCAGATTCCGCGCGCGCTCGTGCACCAGATCGAGCTGATGGGCCTGGGCCCGACCGGCATCGGCCTGATGACCGCCTTCGCCTTCCTCGTGATCGGCATGTTCATCGACGCGATCCCGGCAATCATCATCCTCGGCACGGTGCTGTTCCCGGTGACCCAGGCGGTCGGCATGCACCCGATCCACTTCGCGATCATCGGTGTCATCTCGCTCGCTTTCGGCCTGGTGACCCCGCCCTATGGCCTCTGCCTCCTGATCGCCTGCGCGATCGGCGAGATCAAGGTGATCGAGGCCCTAAGGGACGTCGGCATCATCCTTCTGCCTATGCTCGGCGTGCTCCTGATCGTGATCCTTTTGCCCGACCTGATCCTCTGGCTGCCGCGCCTGCTCATGCCCAAGTTCGTCGGCTGAGTCGCACCGCGCCCGATCATCCGAACCGCTTCGCCTGACATGAAGGGCCGTATTAGCTGAGCCGCTCGGTCGCTGCGATGAGCCGCTCGAGCGCAAAGTCGATCTCGGCTGCCGTGGTCGTGCGCCCGAGGCCGATCCGGATTGAGCCCTGGATCTCTTCGTCGGTGAGGCCGAGCGCGCGCAGCACCGGCGACGGCTTCTGCGACGCCGACGCGCAGGCCGCACCGGTGGCGAGCGCCAGCTCCGGCGCTTCTGCCAGAAGCTCTTCGGCGTCGATATCGGGAAAGGTGAGGTTCAGGTTGTGCGGCAGCCGGGGTTCCAACGGCCGTTCAATCGGATCTCCGGCCGGCGCTCCGCGAGGCCTTGATACAGCCGGTCGCGCAAGGCGCGAAGGCGCGCGGCCTCGGCCGGCATGGCTTCGGCCGCGAGCGCGCAGGCCCTGCCGAAACCGACGCAAAGCGCCGTCGGCAGCGTGCCGGGGCGCAGACCCCGTTCCTGGCCGCCGCCCCGAAACAGGGGCTGCAGCCTGACGCCGCGACGGACGTAGAGCGCCCCGATCCCTTTGGGACCGTACAGCTTGTGCGTCGAGAGGCTCATCAGGTCGACGCCGAGCGCGGCTACGTCGATCGGGATCTTGCCGGCCGCCTGGGCCGCGTCGGTGTGCACCAGGGCACCGCGCGCTCGGGCGACCCGGGCGATCTCGGCGGTCGGCTGGATGGCGCCGATCTCGTGATTGGCGGTCATGATCGACACGACGGCCGTATCCGGCCGCAGCGCTTCGCCGAGGTGATCGAGATCGATCAGACCATCGGGGTGAGGCGGCAGCTCGCTCAGCGCGAAGCCTTCGCGGCTGAGCGCCCGGCAGGTCTCGAGCACGCAGGGATGCTCGCTCGCGGAGGTGACGATGTGGCGCCGCTCGCCGGCGAGCGCTGCGGTCCGCGGAGCGCGAGATTGTTGGCTTCGGTCGCCCCGGACGCGAACAGGATCTCTTCCGGCAATGCCCCGATCAGTGCGGCCACTTCCGTGCGCGCCCGCTCGACCGCCTCTTCGGCGGCCCAGCCGTAGGCATGCCCGGCGGAATGCGGGTTGCCGAACCGCTCGGTGAGATAAGGCAGCATGGCGTCGAGCACGCGCGGATCGAGCGGCGTGGTGGCGTGGTGATCGAGGTAGACCGGCAGCCCGAGCCTTTGGCCCCGGAATTCGATCGTACGAAATGGCCCCGCCTCGCTCACTACCGTCTCCTCGAGCCGGCACTCGACCAGAAGTTCGGCGATCCGCGCCCTGAGCCGGCTCGTGCGCCGCCGCATCTGGATCCTAGGGTTTGATAACGTGAGCAGCCTGCGCCCGCCAGGACATGGGGCAGTGATCGCGTCTGGCGCCTCGCTTGTGCCCGCTGGTCGAGATGAGATAGCTTCTCGCTCCCACAGGCGGTGGGCAGGAGGGAGGACCGACGATGAAGCTGTACATGCACCCGGTCTCGATGACCAGCCGACCGGTGCGCCTCTTTCTGGCCGAGAGCAGCATTCCGGTCGAGGAGCAGGTCGTCGATCTGATGGCCGGCGAGCACTATCAGGAGCCGTACACGGCGATCAACCCGAACCGCCTCGTCCCCGTGCTCGAGGATGGCGATTTCCGCCTGACCGAGAGCTCGGCGATCCTGAAATATCTCGCCGACAAGCTCGATCTGCCGAGCTATCCGAAGGACTTGAAGCAGCGGGCCAAGGTCAACGAGATCATGGACTGGTTCAACACCAACTTCTATCGCGACTACGGCTACGGCTGGATCTATCCGCAGCTCTTTCCCCATCACCGCCGGCCGGACGATGCGGTGCAGAAGGCGACGATCGCCTGGGGCAAGGAGCGGGCCAAGGGCTGGCTTCAGATCCTGAACGACCACTGGCTCGGCCCGAACAAGCCCTATCTCTGCGGCGACCGGATCACCATCGCGGACTATTTCGGGGTCTGTCTCCTGACCCTGGGCGAGGTGATCCGCTTGGACTTTTCGGCCTATCCCAACATCCAGCGCTGGCTCGCCAACATGAAGCGGCTGCCGAGCTGGCCCAAGGTCAACGAGGCGCTCTACGGCTTCGCGAACGCGGTCAAGGACCAGAAGTTCGACGCGATCTGATCGGCCGCGAGCGCTCCGGCCGGGCGTTGCCGCGGCGCGCCAAAGATCGCTGCAACAGGAGGCGAGGATGATCAAAGGCCTGCATCACAATGCCTACCGGTGCCGCGATTCCGAAGAGACGCGGCAATTCTACGAGGATTTCCTCGGCCTGCCGCTCGCCGGCACGCTGGAGATCGAGCAGACCAAGAGCGGTCGCGCCACGGGCACGCTGCACACGTTCTACCAGATGGACGACGGCTCCTATCTGGCGTTCTTCGAGGCGCCGGACCGGCCGTTCGAGTTCAAGGAGCAGCACGACTTCGACCTGCACATCGCGCTCGAGGTGGCGCCGGACGCGCTCCGCTCGATGTTCAAGAAGGGCAAGGCCGCCGGCATCGAGACCCGCGGCATCTCCGATCACGGCTTCATCGATTCGATCTACTTCCGCGACCCGAACGGCTACGTGATCGAGCTTACGGCCAAGCGGCCCAATCACGAGCAGGAGATGGACCCGGCCACCAACGCCGCACGCCAGAAGCTCGATGCGTGGCAGGCGAAGAAGACGAGGAAGGCCAGCTAGGAGAGCGCGCGCGAGCCTGCGCCGGGTCCGCGGAGCGACTGGGACCTTCGCCGGCCCGGTGCTGCGTCCATTCTGAGACCTTTTTTCGGCCGCTGTTGGGCCACGGCCTCGCGCTTGAGGGATCGAATCCGATGAACATTCTGCCCGCGCTCCGGCGGCCGCAGCCCTGGGCCGCCGCGCTGTTCATGCTCATGCTGCCGCTGTTGAGCGGCTGCGGGATCAACACCATTCCGACCCTGGACGAGCAGGTCAACGCCGCCTGGGCCCAGGTCCAGAACCAGTATCAGCGGCGCGCCGACCTGATCCCGAACCTGGTCGAGACGGTCAAGGGTTATGCCAAGCAGGAGCAGGAGGTGCTGACCGCCGTGACCGAGGCGCGGGCCAAGGTGGGGCAGATGCAGCTGCCGCCGGACATCCTGACCAACCAGCAGGCCCTCAACCAGTTCGAGCAGAACCAGGCCCAGCTGACCGGCGCGCTTGGTCGGCTACTGGTCGTGGTCGAGCAATACCCCGAGCTGAAGTCGAACCAGAACTTCCTTGCCCTGCAATCGCAGCTCGAAGGCACCGAGAACCGGATTTCGGTGGCACGTCGGGACTACGTCCAGGCGGTCCAGGAATACAATACCGAGATCCGGACCTTTCCGGGCCGCCTCTGGGCGATGATCTACAGCGCCAAGCCGAAGGCGAACTTCACCGCGACCGCGGGCGCAGAGCAGGCGCCGAAGGTCACCTTCTGAGCCATGCGCCGCGCGCTCGCGATCCTGACGCCGCTGCTCGCGCTTTGCCTGATTGCGATCGCCGCGGCTCAGGCGGCCGAGCCGGCGTTCCCGCCGCTCACCGGGCGGGTGGTCGACGACGCCGGCCTCTTGAGCGAGCGCGACCAGGCTGAGCTGAGCGCCGCGCTCGCGCAGTTCGAGCAGCAGACCGGCGATCAGATCGTCGTCGTCACCCTGAAGTCGCTTCAAGGCCTCCCGATCGAGGACTACGGCTACCAGCTCGGCCGGCACTGGGGCATCGGCCAGAAGGGTAAGAACAACGGTGCGCTCCTGATCGTGGCACCCAATGAGCACGAGGTGCGGATCGAGGCGGGCTACGGCCTCGAGGGCGAGCTCACCGATGCGCTGAGCCGCACGATCATCGAGACCGAGGTTACCCCGCGCTTTCGTCAGGGCGACTTCGCGGCTGGCATCAAGGCCGGCGTGGCGGCGATGATCAAGACGCTGG
>JBKPDM010000104.1:0-6270 GCA_046727895.1 Pseudomonadota bacterium
GTGTTGGGCGAGTTCGGCAGGACCTCGATCCGCCCGATGGTGAAGCGGAGCTGATCGGTCTCGTCGTGCATCAGCTCCTGCAAGGCGGAGATCATCGCCACGGCGGCGCGAACCGCATCCTTGCGGCCGCCGAGCGGCGCCGTGCCGGCGTGGCCCGGCTCGCCCTCGACCTCGACCAGGTACCAGCGCGCCCCCTGGATGCCGGTGACCACGCCGATCTGCTTGCCCTTCACTTCCAGCTGCCGCCCCTGCTCGATGTGCGGCTCGAGGTAAGCGGCGATCGGGAAAGCGAACGGACGGCGCGGCAGGTCGGGGGTCGCGGCGAGGGTCTCGACCAGGGCGGCGCCAAACCGCATGCCACTCGCATCGGTGACATCGAGGCAGTCCTCGAGCTCGAGGTGGCCGGCAAACACGGCCGAGCCCATGGCGCCCGGGGCGAAACGGCCACCCTCCTCATTGGTCCAGGCGACCACGTCGAGCGGCCGTTCGGTCGCGACGCCGGCATCGTCCAGCGCCTCGAGCGCCTCGAGGCCCGCGAGCACGCCGAAGATGCCATCGAACCGGCCGCCGGCGGGCTGGCTGTCCATGTGCGAGCCGGTGACCACCGGCGCCGCGGCGGGATCACGCCCGGGCCGGCGGATGAACAGGTTCGCGATGTCGTCGACCGCGGGCTGGTAGCCGCGCCCCTCGGCCCACTCCAGCAGCAGCGCCCGGGCGCGGATGTCCTCGGCCGACAAGGCCTGGCGATTGACGCCACCGCCCGGGAACCCGCCGATCTCGGCCATCGCCATGTGGCGGCGCCAGAGCCGCTCCTGATCGACCGCCGTGGCGACGCGTTTCGCCGCCGCCTTCCGTGACGCCATCGTCGACCTCCCCCGCTTGTCCGCGATTGTCCCTCTCCGGGCGAGATCAGGCAACAGCGGGCAATCGACAAACAAGGCGCGCCCATCCCCGCGTCATTGGATCGCGCGGTACCGCGCGGGAGTCCGAAGCGCCGCTGGGCACCGATCGATCGGAAGCACCGGGTGAGCCAGGGGCGAAGCGGCGGGCGGCGGGTCCGAGTACGGAGGGACTGGTACGCGGAAGACTGTCCTCGATCAGCCGGGTCAAGCCCGGCCCGAGCGCCTCGAACGATGGTAGCGACGCGCCTCTACACGCCCGGATTGTCGTCGGCGGTGCCGATGATGGTCTGGTCGAAATCGATCACCGCGCCGGTCATGAGGCCGGATTCGTCCGAGGTCAGAAAGGCGATGGCGCGCGCGACCTCGGCGGGCTCGATCAGGCGGCCGAACGGCTGCGCCTTGCTGACCTCGGCGAGCCAGTTCTCGGGACGGTTGTGGACCTCGGTCTGGACGAGATGCTCGCGCGGCGTGTTGGTCCAGCCGATGTTGAGCGTGTTGATGCGGATCCGGTCGCGCTTGAGCGCGTTGGCGAGGCCGCGGGTCATCGTCATCAGCGCGCCTTTGGAGGCGGAATAGGCGATCAGGAACGGCGGTCCGCCATAGGCGACCATCGTGCCGATGTTGGCGATCGCCCCGGCAATCTGGTGCCGGCGCATCACCTCGACCGCGCGCTGGATCAGAAAGAACTGCGATTTGACGTTGAGCGTGAACAACCGGTCCCAGATCTCCTCGGTAGTGTTGTCGACCGTGCCGCGATCGGTCGCCGCGGCGCAGTTGACCAGCACGTCCAGGCGGCCGAAGCTCTCCTCGGCGCTGTCGATGAAGTTGCGGCAGTCTGCCAGGCGCTCGAGATCGGCGTGCACGTACTCGGTCGGGCAGCCGGTGCCGCTGATCTCGCGCGCCACCCGCTCGCCGCGCTCGACATTGCGCCCGCAGAGCGCGATGGCGGCGGCGCCCCGCGCAGCGAACAGGCGCGCCACCGCTTCGCCCAGTCCCTGCGTGCCGCCCGTGATCGCCGCCACCTTGCCGGCGAACTGCGCCTCGGTCGCGGTTGCTGCCATAGTCGCCTCCCACCTTGCGCCCATGCGCCGGCCATGCTCAGACAATGCGCGCGCTTTGGCAAGCGCGGCCAGGAGCGGGGGTGGAGCAGCATGCGGGAGCTTCGGATCGGGCTGATCGGCGCGGGCTGGATGGGCAAGGCGCACAGCGTCGCTTACAAGAACGTGCCGCTGGTGTTCGGCAACGAGCCCGCGATCCCGCGGCTCGAGATGATCGCCGACCTCAATCCCGACTGGGCGCGAAGCGCCGCCGCCAACCTGGGCTTCGCGCGCTGGACCGCGGACTGGCGCGAGCTGGTCGAGGACGCGGCGGTCGACGTCGTCGACATCACCGCGCCGAACGACGTCCACGCCGAGATCGCGCTCGCCGCGCTCGCCGCCGGCAAGCCGGTCTATTGCGAGAAGCCGCTCGCCAATACCGCGGCGGAGACCGGGCGGATGGCCGCGGCCGCGGCGGCCGCGGGCGTCCCGACCCTGGTCGGCTTCAACTACCTGAAGAACCCGGCGCATCGCTTCGCGCGCGAGCTGATCCGCGCGGGCGAGCTGGGCGAGATCACGCTGTTTCGCGGCAACTTCGATCAGGACCTGCAGACCGATCCGGATTTTCCGTTCACCTGGCGGCACGATCGCAAGGCGGCGGGATCGGGTGCCCTCGGCGACATGGCCTCGCACACCCTCGCGTTTGCCCAATATCTGCTCGGCGACGTCGCCGAGGTGGCGGGTATCGCTGAGACGTTCATCCGCGAGCGCCCCGAAGCCGGCTCCGGCTCCGGTCAGACCGCCCGCGCCGCGACCGGTGCCCGCAGGCGCCGGGTCGAGAACGACGACGTCGTCCAGTTCCTCATGCGCTTTGCCAATGGCGCCATTGGCACCATCGGCTCCAGCCGGATCGGCACCGGCCGCAAGATGGGCCTCGGCTACGAGATCCAGGGCACCAGAGGAGCGCTGTTCTTCACCCAGGAGCGGATGAACGAGCTCAAGCTCTACCGGCACACCGACCCTCCCGCCGAGCGCGGCTACAAGACCGTCTATCTCGCACCCGAGCATCCGGGCTACGGCGCCTTCCACCCGATCCCGGGCAACAGCCTCGGCTACAACGATCAGAAGATCATCGAGGCGCGCGAGCTGATCTGCGCCGTCGCCGAAGGCCGCCCCGCCGAGCCCGACTTCGCCTTCGGTCACCAGATCACGCGGGTGATCGACGCCGTGCTCACCTCGATCGCCGAGCGCCGCTGGGTGCCGATCGAGGAGGTGTGAACTCTCGAGCCCCGGAGGCGGGGCTTTCTGCACCGGGTGGTAATCCTGTACACTCCGCCTCGCGCGGCCGGGTTCGCCGGCAGGCGGCAGGTCGGGCGCAGGGAGGCGCAGGCAGCGGAGCGCGCGGAGGCGGCGGGGGAGGCCCAGTGCGCCGCAGAGGAGGCGAAGTGGCGAGCCAGCAAGAGACCCTGGTCGAAGTCCGGAACCTCAAGAAGCACTTTCCGGTGACCAAGGGGCTCGTCTTCCGCCGGGTCGTCGGTCAGGTGAAGGCGGTCGACGGCGTCAGCTTCGCCATCCGCAAGGGCGAGGCGCTCGGTCTGGTCGGCGAATCGGGCTGCGGCAAGACCACCATCGCGCGCTGCCTGCTCAAGCTGCTCGAGCCGAGCGCGGGCGCGATCCTGTTCGACGGCAGCGACATCGAGCGGCTCGACCGGCAGGCGACGCTCGCCTTTCGGCGCCGCGTCCAGGCGATCTTCCAGGACCCGTACTCCTCGCTGAACCCGCGCATGAAGGTGGGTGAGATCATCGGCGAGCCGCTCTACGTGCACCGGGCGCTGCCCGACCGCCGGGCGATCGGCCGGCGGGTCGCCGAGCTGCTCGAGCTCTGCGGTCTGGCGCAAAGCCACGCCGAGCGCTACCCGCACGAGATGAGCGGCGGCCAGCGCCAGCGGGTCGGCATTGCCCGCGCGCTGGCACTCCATCCGGACTTCATCGTCTGCGACGAGCCGGTCTCGGCGCTCGACGTCTCGATCCAGGCCCAGATCATCAATCTGCTCGAGGAGCTGCGCGACGAGCTCAAGCTCACCTACCTGTTCATCGGCCACGATCTGTCGGTCGTGAAGCATCTCTGCCACCGGGTGGCGGTGATGTATCTGGGCCGGCTGGTCGAGATCGCCGACAGCGACGAGCTGTTCGACCATCCGCTGCACCCATACACGCGCGCGCTCCTCGCGGCGATCCCGGTGCCCGATCCGATCGCCGAGGCGGCGAGGGAGCATCAGGTGCTGCCGGGCGAGGTGCCGAGCCCGCTCGATCCGCCCTCGGGCTGCGTCTTCCACCCCCGCTGCCCGCTCGCCCTCCCGTCCTGTCGCGAGCGTGTGCCGGCGCTGCTCGAGCCGAGAGCGGATCACTGGGTCGCCTGCCCGGTCGTCGCGGACGGCCTCGGCGCTGCGGCGGAATGGATCGACCCGGGCGGAAGTCAGGTTCTCGCAGCACGAGGCGAAGTTCAGCACACGAGCCTTCGGGGCTCGTGACGACAGGGAGAGCTATCATGGGCAAGACGACCCTCGATTCAATCCGCCGCCAGGATCAGGCGCCAGCCGAGGAGGAGCTTAGGCAGGCCTACGACTTCGACCCGCGCGATCCCCTGTTCGGGCTCACCAGGGCGGAGCTCTCGGGGCCGCGGCTCGCCCGACGAACCGTGCTCCGCCTCATGGCGGTCTCCGGCACGCTCGCCGCGTGGCATCTCCTGCCGCAAGGCGTCCGGAGCGCCGAGGCCGCCCAAGCGGGCGGTGAGCTCGGCGCCGGCTGGGCCGGCGTCGGCGAGATCCGCACCCTCGATCCGGCGCGGATCGACCAGGTGCTGCAGTTCCAGATCACATCGAACGTGCTGAGCGGTCTCACCCACATCAATCCGAAGCTGATCGCCGAGGGCGACCTCGCCGAGAACTGGACCGTCTCCGACGACGGCAAGGAATACGCCTTCAATCTGCGCGAGGGCGTGACCTTCCACGACGGCACGCCGTTCACCGCCGACGACGTCGTCTTCACCTACAACCGTTCCAAGGACCCGGAGAAGTCGATCCACTCGCGCGTCCTCGCCAACGTCAAGGACGTGGTCAAAGTCGACGACCATACGGTCAAGATCGTGCTCGCAGCACCGCAGGCCTCGTTCCTGACCAAGACGCTCGAGCGCTCGAGCGGGCGCGCCATGACCATCGTGAGCCGGCGCGCTCTCGAGAAGCTGGGCGAGGCGCAGTACGGCCTGACCCCGGTCGGCACCGGGCCGTTCCGGGTCACCGCGCACACCCTCGGCCAGTCGGTCGTGCTCGAGAAATTCGACAAATATTACGATCCGGAGCGGCCGAAGCTCGACAAGGTCACGATCACGCCGATCATCGATGCCGAGCCGCTCGCGGCGGCGATCGAGGCGGGCGACATCCAGCTGATCGGCGGAAACGACATCGCGCCCGAACTCACCGACCGCTTCCTCGCCAACCCCGACCTGGTGGTCAGCATCGTGCCGGGGCCGGGCTTCCAGAACGTCTGGCTCAACCCCTGGCGCGAGCCGTTCGTGGTCAAGGACTTCAACAAGCCGCTCGAAGAGCTGATGCGGGAGAAGGGCTTCAAGGCACGGCTTGCGATCGCCAAGGCGCTCGATCGCGAGCGCTACATCGAGCAGGCGCAGTTCGGCCGCGGCACGCCCGCCTACGGCACGATCAACCCGGCGATGGGCTTCTATTTCGACGCCGGCCTGGGCGAGACCAGCAACCAGCGCTACGACCTCGAGGCGGCCAGGCGCCTGCTCGCCGAAGCGGGCTTCCCCGAAGGTAAGGGCTTTCCCAAGCTGAAGATCATCCACATTCCGGACCAGCGGCGCGAGGTCCAGGTCATCGCCAACATCCTCAAGACCGGGCTCGGCATCGAGATCGAGCTCGACACCAAGGACTTCCCGGTGCTGATCGACGAGTTCGACAAGATGAACTGGGACCTGGTGCGGCTCGGCTCGGGCGGCGACTACGATCCCGACGACGGCCTCGTCGACTGGATGCAGACCAGCTCCAAGTTCAACGGCCCCACCCGCGACAAGGGCAAGATGGCCTTCGGCTTCTTCTCCGACCGGCGGGTCGACGAACTGACCGATCAGCAGAGCCTGGCGACCGATCCGGAGAAGCGCAAGGCGCTGGTCCAGGAGGCGAACAAGATCACCTCCGACAAGGTCGCGGGCGCCTTCCTGTTCCACCCGATGAACATCCTGGTCTACCGCAAGACGGTCAACTTCCCCTCGGAGAGCCGCATCCCGGGCCTGGTCGACCTCGACCGGACCACGATCT
>JBKPDM010000105.1:0-7037 GCA_046727895.1 Pseudomonadota bacterium
TAGCCACGCCATCGATCATTTTTCTTTGGCCTGCATCGACCGGAAAGATGACGGCCTGCGCGTCCGGCCATATCAAGCCAAGGACCGACGGGCCGAAGAGAATACCGGCGAGCAACTGCCCCATCACGGCCGGCTGCCCGATCCTCTGCATAGCTTCCCCGAGCAGTCGGCCAACCAGAACGAGAAGCACCACCTGAATGAGAAACGTCGTTTCTGAATCGGTCTGAAGTTCCGCTGCGAGTGCCTGCGGAATGCCGCCGACAAAGAATGCGGCGGCAACGACGGGAAGGATCGATGGTCGGGACATGGTCTCGACGATACCGATCACGCCTCGACAGGCGGGCGCTTCTTTGGCGAGCGGCAGCCACGAGACAGTCTTGCCCGACTCGCGGCCATGGCGGCCGGCACTCGGGCTGCTGTACGCGGGCGTAAGGAATTCGCGGTCATGCGTGCCAACACCCCGAATGAGCCCCGCCAAAGCTCGAGGTTCGTCGCGGCGCCAGGTTCGGAAGCCGGCACAATCGGAGTGGGAAAGCGGGTCAGCGCCGACTTAGCCATGAGAACGCGGCTGCCTCTCCGGAGTTCCGTCCATGGATCGGGCTGGAGTGCGCGGGCCCTCGATCCGCAAACGCCCGCCCTCGACGCAGGCCGAGGATGAGAACGCTCGCGCACGCAATACGCAAACTGCCGCGCGGCGGAACCATACAGTTACCGCCACCATGAGTGCAATAGTATAAATCGAACAATAGCGGCATCATCCAATAATCCAGTAGTTATGGTTAATCTCAACACAATTAAGGTTAACAATACTGGGAACAATATGACTAAAAATCTATTGACTTTGCCTCGGTTTCTCGACACGATAACTCGCACGCAAAATCGTGGTCTGGGCAAGAGCCGGAGGTCGCCGCGTTGAGGACTCCGAAGGCGGGCATCGCCTTTCTACACGATGCTGTAGTCGCTGGCGCCTCGGTAATCCTGGCACTTTATCTAAGGCTCGGCGCTGGGTTATTTACCATGGATTGGCAACCGATCGCTGCCATGGTTGCCGCGTTCGTCGTCATCGCACTGCCGACATTCCTCTTCTTCAATATGTATCGCGGCATCTGGCGCTATGCCTCGATGCACGACCTGGTCAACATTACCAAGGCAGCGACCCTGGCGATCCTGCTGTTCTTCCCGCTGCTGTTCGTAATCAACCGATTGGAACCCCTGCCGCGTTCGGTGCCGGTGATTCAGTGGTGCCTCCTGATCGTCATGCTCGGCGGGGCGCGCTTTGCCTATCGTCTCCTGCGGCATCATCCTTCGGGTCTCCTCGCCGGAACGCGGGCTTCGAAGACAATCCCGGTGCTCCTGCTCGGCGTCGGTGACGCGGCCGAGCAGTTCATTCGCTCGATGCGCTCGCCGAGCGCCCTCTACCGCGTGGTCGGCGTGTTGGATGACACCGACGGCATCCAGGGTCGCTCGATTCACGGTACACCGGTGCTCGGCCGGCTTGCCGACCTCGCGCCGGTCGTCGCGCGTCTCTCCGCCCGCGGCGAGCGGCCACGGCGGCTGATCATGAGCGATCCGGCGACGATCGACCGGCCGGCCAAGCAGGCGCTCCTCGAGCAGGCCGAGGAGCTCGGGCTGATCGCCGCCTGCCTGCCCCGGCTGACCGAGTTCAAGGATGCCGCCGATGCGGACGGGCCGGACCTGCGGCCGATCGCGCTGGAGGACCTCCTGGGGCGACCGCAGCATGCCCTCGACCGCCTCGCCATCAACCGCCTGATCGGCGGCCGGCGGGTGCTGATCACCGGCGCCGGCGGGACCATCGGCAGCGAGCTCGCCCGCCAGATCGCGGCCCTTGCTCCGGCCGAGCTGGTCGTCCTCGATAGCAGCGAGTTCAATCTCTACACCGTCGATCTCGAGCTGCGCGAACGGCATGGCGATCTGTCCTGCCGGCCGGTCCTGTGCTCGATCCGCGACCGCGAGCGGGTCATGGAGATCTGCGCCAGCTACCGGCCCGAGCTGGTGTTTCATGCGGCGGCGCTGAAGCATGTGCCGATGGTCGAGGCGAACCCGGGCGAAGGCGTGCTCACCAACGTCATCGGGACCCGCAACGTCGCCGACGCCGCCGCGCGCCACGGCGCGCTCGCCATGGTTCAGGTCTCGACCGACAAGGCGGTGAAGCCGTCCAGCATCATGGGCGCGAGCAAGCGTCTGGCAGAGTTCTACTGCCAGTCGCTCGATCTGGCGGGCGCCGATCGCTCTCAGGACCCGGATCGCCGCTGGCCGAGGTTCATGACGGTGCGCTTCGGCAACGTGCTGGGCTCGAGCGGCTCGGTGGTGCCCCTCTTTCAGCGCCAGCTGGCCCGCGGTGGCCCGCTGACGGTGACCCATCCCGAGATCCAGCGTTACTTCATGACCGTCCGCGAGGCCGTGGAGCTGGTGCTTCAGGCCTCGGCGCACGGCGTCGCCCACACCGAGCAGGCACGCGGCCAGATCTTCGTCCTCGACATGGGCAAGCCGGCCAGGATCGCCGACGTCGCCCGTCAGATGATCCGCCTGGCCGGGCTCCGTCCCGACATCGACGTCGGGATCGAGTTCACGGGTCTGCGCCCGGGTGAAAAGCTTTCTGAAGAATTGTTCGACGACAATGAAGAACACCTGCCGGCCGCGGTTCAGGGCGTCTTCGTGGCGAAGTCGCAGTCGATCAATCTCGAGGTCCTGCGCCGGGTCTTCGACGAGCTCGCCGCCGTTGTCCGGCGTCGGGATCACGAGGGGCTGGAGCGCCTGATCACGCTGGTCTTGCCGAGCTTTCGCCAAGAGGCGCGGCCGCTGGCCGAAGCTCAGCCACCGGTCGACCGTGCGGCGGCGAGCAAACCGATGCAGCCGCTTTGGGACGGCGCCGTCAGTGGCGACTACGTGCCCAGCCTGTCCGGGAGGACATGAATGCTCTGCCCCTCGGCTTGCCTGCCCGGTCCCGCCGGCGCCGTGACCGTCCAGCCGAGCTGAGGCCCTCCACCAGCGAATGATCGGATCGAGCCATGGCCGTCCATGAAACAGCCCTCGCGAAGGCCTATCCGGGCTATCCTGGCGCCGGGTCGTCCTACGGCGGCGAGGAGCGGATGCATCCGCATGAGATCATCAAGATCCTGCGCCGGCGCCGGACGATCATCGCGGCGACGATCCTGTCGCTGACCTCGTTGTCGGCGCTGATCGCCTTCTGTCTCCCGCCGCACTATACCGCGGCCACGAGCGTGGTCATCGATCCCCGCGCGACGCGGCTGGTCAATACGGAGCGGGCGCTCGACGAGCAGCCGCAGGACAGGTCGACGCTGGAAACCGAGATCAAGCTCCTGCAGTCGCGCTCCCTGGCCCGCGCGGTGATCGGACACGCCGGGCTGCTCGCCGATCCGGAATTCAATCCGCCCAAGCAGGCCGACGCGTCCGTTGCCGCCTTGCTCGCGCGCTATCGGCCTCTGCTGGCCAAGTGGCTGCCCGAGTCCTGGCTGGTCCAGACCGGCCTCGCGATGGCCGCGGCGCAACCCGAGGCCCCAGTGCCCGAGGTCGTGGTCGCCGAGACCGGCGGCGAAGGGCCGGCCGCGATCGAACGGACGATCGACCGCTTCCTCTCCCGCCTGTCGATCCAGCAGGCTGGCGCAGCCAATGTCCTGACGATCCAGGTCTCGTCGGCCGATCCCGAAAAGGCCGCCCGGATCGCCAACGACGCCGCCGACCTCTACATCGCCCGCAAGCTCGAGGCCAAGCAGGCCGCGGCGGCGCGCGGCGCCAAATGGCTGAGTGGGCGCCTTGCCGAGCTACGCACCCAGCTCCTCGCCTCGGAGGCCGCGGTCGCAACCTACCGGGCGCAGCACGAGCTGATCGACAGCAACGGCATGACGCTCGACGGCGCGCAGCTGGCGGCTCTCAATAGCGAGCTGATCAGGGTGCAGGCGGAACTCGCCGAAAAGCGGGCCAAGCTCGGCACGCTGCGCGCCCTGCGCAGCGGCAAGCAGGGCTTCGAGTCGGTGCCCGAAGTGCTCGCCTCACCGGTGATGGCCAACCTCCGCCAGCAGCAGACCGAGCTCTTGCGTCAGCGAGCGCAGGAGTCCCAGGAATACGGTCCCCGTCATCCAAGGATCTTGCAGCTGCAGGCCGACCAGCGCGAGCTCGAGCAGAAGATCCGAACCGAAATCCAGAACATCGTCGGCGCCTTCGAGCGCGACGTCGCCGTCACAGAGAACCGCGAGCGGATGCTGCGCCAGAGCCTCGCCCAGACCAAGGGCCACGTGGTCCAGAACAATCAGGCCGAGGTGCAGCTGGGCCAGCTGGAACGCGAGGCCGAGGCCAATCGCGCGCTGTACACGACGTTCCTCGAGCGGTTCAAGACGCTGACCGAGCAGCAGGAGGTGCTCGAACCCGGCGTGGAGGTGATTTCAGCCGCCGCCGTGCCCTCGACGCGGAGCTTCCCCCAACCGAATCTGATCATCGCGGCCGGCTTCACGAGCTCGCTGGTGTTCGCGACGCTGTTGGCCTTCGTCGCCGAAAGCCTCGAGAACGGTCTCCGCAGCGGCCGGCAGATCGAGGAAGCGCTCGGCCTCGCCAACCTTGGCATCGTGCCCTGGGTCAAGGGCGGGTTCAAACTGCACCACTACCTCGCCCAGAAGCCGCGCTCGGCCTACGCCGAGGCGGTGCGCAGCCTCCACATCGGGATGAAGTTTGCGAACCTCAATCGACCGCCGAAGATCATCCTGGTGACCTCGTCGCTCCCGAACGAGGGCAAGACGACCCTCGCCCTCAGCCTCGGAGCATCGACGGCGGCGGCCGGCCACAAGACCGTGGTCGTCGATTTGGATCTCCGCCACCCCAGCGTGCGCCGCGAGCTGAACCAGCCGGTCACGGCCCCCGGCCTCATCGAGTTCATCGCCGGCGAGGCGACGCTCGAGCAGGTCACCCATATCGACGAGCTCCAGCCGAATCTGCACGTCGTCACGGTGCGCCGGAACCCCTCCAATCCGATCGATCTGATCGGCTCGCAGCGGATGTCCGCCCTGATGACGCAGCTCAGAAGTCGCTACAAATACGTCATCCTCGATGCGCCGCCGGTGCTTGGCATCTCCGACACGCGGCTGGCCGCGCTTCTCGCCGACGCGGTCCTGTTCGTCGTGCGCTGGGGCAAGACCAAGGCCGAAGTTGCGCAAAACGCCGTGAACGCGCTCAGGGAGAGCCACGCGCCGGTTGCCGGTGCGGTCCTGACCCAGGTCGACATCGAGCGCCACGCCAAGCGCGCCTATGGCGATGCCGTGGAGTACTATGGCCAGTACAAGCAGTATTACATCGACTGATCGGGCATCGCGACCAGGTCGCCGAACGATCGTCGCTGCGCAGCTGCTGAAGCCACTTCCGGCACCGTCGCCCGGGCGCAGACCTCGGCCACGACGCGGCACGCCCGCCGGATGTCGGCTTCGGCCAAGGTCGGGTGAACCAGGAGCATCAGGCTGGTCTCGCCGAGCTCACGGGCGACCGGCAACCGCTCGGCTGGTCGCAGGCCCGCCCGCTCGAACAGCTTCTCGAGGTAGATCTCCGAACAGGAGCCGTTGAAGCAGGGCACGCCTTCGGCCGCGATCGCGCTGAGCAGCCGGTCGCGTGACCAGTCCGGCTTCAGCAGTTGCGGTCGAACGAAGGTGTAGTACTTGTAGTAGGCGTGGTCGACCGCCGCCGGCGGCTCGGTGACCCGGAGCGCCGGGACCTCGCGGAAAGCGGCCGTGAGCTGCGCCGCATGACGGCGCCGCCTGGCCAGCCAGTCCGGCAATCGGGTGAGCTGCATGCGGCCGATCACCGCCTGCATCTCGGTCATCCGCCAGTTGCTGCCGAGGGTTTCGTGCAGCCAGCGGAAGCCGGGCGAATGCTCCCGGTGGTAGACCGCGTCGTAGCTCTTGCCGTGATCTTTGTAGGCCCAGGCGGCGCGCCAGAGCGCCTCGTCGCTGGTGACCAGCATCCCGCCCTCGCCCCCGGTCGTCATGATCTTGTCGTGACAGAAAGAGAAGGCGGCGACGTCGCCGAACGAACCGACCGGGCGCCCCCGGTAGAGGGCGCCGTGCGCCTGAGCGCAGTCCTCGATCACCTTCAGTCCGCGCTCGCGGGCGAGCCCGAGCAGCGGCGCCATCTCACAGGGCCAGCCGGCGAGATGGACCGCGATGATCGCCTTGGTCCGCGCCGAGAGGGCCGGGCGGATGGTGTCCGCGGTGATGTTCTGGCTGACCGGATCGACATCGGCGAACACCGGTCGCGCACCGCGAAGGAGAACCGAGCTCGCCGAGGCGACGAAGCTCCGCGGCGTGACGACGACCTCGTCGCCCGGGCCGACGCCCAGAACGTGCAGCGCCAGCTCCAGTGCGAGCGAGCCGTTGGCGAGCGCGACGCCGTGCGCAGAGGCGCAGGCCGCGGCGAACTCACGCTCGAACGCCCGCGCCTGCTCGCCGGTCCAGTAGTTCACCTTGCCGGAGCGCAGCACCGCCTCGACGGCCGCGATCTGCTCGTCGTCGAAATGGGGCCACCGGCGCCAGTTGTCGTCGTCCATAGCCGCCACCCGCACCGCAAGCCACTCGCCGGTGGAGGCGGGCCTTCAAAGTTGCCGGTAAGCGAGGCGCGCCGTCCCGCCGAGAACGCCAGGATCGGGCATACGGGCTTAAGAATGTCTGACCGCCGGCGCCGCCGCGGCGCCGCCGCCCGTTCAATCAGGCAGCTCGAGGAGCGGGTTCTCTTCGATCTCGGCGAGATGGGTGATCGTGTGCGCGGCGGCATCGAGGGCGCCTTGCGCCTCGGCGCGGGCGTGCTCGCCCCGGGGATGGCGGAGCCTGATCGTCAGCCAGCCGAGCGCGTTGGGCGCGCGGAAGTCCTTGGCCGGATTGTCACCGATGTAGACGAACCGGTTGGCCTGCCCGCCGAATCGCTGCTGAATGGACAGGAATCCCCTGGGACTGGGCTTCCAATGCTCGCGCCCCAGAGCGTCGGTGTAGACGATCGGGCTGCAGTAGCGCTCGAGGCCGAGG
>JBKPDM010000106.1:0-7192 GCA_046727895.1 Pseudomonadota bacterium
ACTCCATACTCCATCAAATACGCGGCCTCGGTGGGACGGTACTCAAGACCAACGTCGACGCCGACCGCGTGAAGCTGATTCAGTCCACCCTGGCCGCTCAGCCAACCGACACCCCACCTTAGAAGACGTTCGGGTTTCGTCACTGTGCACCGATCAACGGTGCGCCTGAGACTCTCAGACCACCCGAGGCCAGCCGATTGACGGCAACCGCCAGCTCCCTGTAGAGCTCGAGCCTCCCCCGCCATGCTTCGTCCTGGAGGTGGCCTTGATCTCTGCTGTCGCGCTCGAGTGCGGCCAGCGCACCATCCAGATCGGCCGCAGGTATCCCGCGACCGTGCCCGAGCCGCCCGGCCACCGCCTGGAGAACCGCTGCTGCATCCATCGGCACACGCACCGTCTCCTCGCGAGCGGTCCGGGGCAGCGCATCCTCGTCGCGAGCGATCGCCAGGAGAATGAGGAAGACACTCTGGGCATCACCGGTCAGCCGTTGGATCATTGCCGCGTTACCGGCATCGGGCTCGAACTTCGATGACTCGATGAACCCCTGAACGTCCGCGACCTGCTGCGAGATGAGTCGGCGCCGAGCGTCCACGTCGTCCGGACGGAGACCTTGAGACTTCGCGCATGCTTGCGCCAGTTCTGCCAGGGAGCGCAGCATGTCGGCCAGGCGCTCGCGCATCCGGTCCGCCGCGCGGACAGGCCAAAGCACGTGCTCCATGAGGCCGAACACAATGAGGCCGAAGGCGACGCCGATGAGGCGATCCCGCACCACAGTGGCGCTGGCCGCGGGGCCGAAGGACTGAAACACGGCCTTGTAGAAGGAGAGCCCGGTGTAGTACCCGCCGTACGAGACACGCGGGCTGCCGAAGTTGATCCAGGCGGCAACCGCGGTCCCGGCGGCGAAGACCAGCCAGAAGCCGCCGATCCCGTCGATGTTCGGAAACAGGTACACAAGAGCGACCAATGCCATCAGCCCCCCAAGGGCGGCGCCGGCGAACCGCAGCACGCCCTTCTGGTTGCTCGACCCGATGGTTGAGAGCGACACGACGAAACACGTGATCACCGAAGTGTAGATGCCCGGATAGTCGAAACCGATGAACAGGATGTAGCAGACAAGAGATGCCGCGGCGCCCTTGATGGCGAACCGGACATACTCGGGATTGCTGAAGGCATCCGGTAGGAAGAGGCCCGGCTTTCCCTCGCGGGGTCCCTCGGCCGGCTCCTGGAGCCGGACCGCGAGGGTGATCTGCTCGAGAGCCCGTTCCATGTCCGCGAGCGGCGCCCATCCTGCAATCACGGCGGCAGGCGTTGACGGTGCCCCCACTTCTCGAGACGCGGGTCGCCGGAGCTCCGCGAACGCTTGCCTCACCACCTCGCAGGCATCGGCAACCCGAAGCAGCGAAGCCTGGACGGCATCGTCCGGCGGCGACGACGACGCGAGCGTTCGGAGCGCCGCCGCGTCCGTCACGAGCCGGTCGACCAGCGTGATGATCGTGGCCAGCTCCTCGTGACGCTGCCGGGCCCAGGTCCGCATGAGCGATGCGTTCTTCAGCAGGGCGAGCGGCCGGGACATGCCGGAGGTGGCGAAAGATTCGATGGATGTGGCCGGAGGCACGGCTGATACTGCCGCGCCGGCGAGCCGGCGCATGGTCTCGGCCACGATGTGGAGCCTCGCGTCCAGCTCACGCTGCAGGAGCGTGAGCGGGTCGCCGGGCGCCAGCAGAAACTGCACGCCGAGATTGACGCTGAGCCCGAGCGTGCCGCAGAGCCAGATCCAGAGGACGAACTCGGTGAGCGCCTCGGGGGACGGCGAAGAGACGTTGGGTACCGACAGCACGTCAGGCACGATCATCACGAGGGCGCCTGGAAGCCCGAGAGCCGAGCCGAGCGCGCCGATGCTCAGCGCTCGCTTGAGAAAGAGTCCTCCGAAGAGAAAGACGGCAGTAACGCAGATGCGCAGCCAGGAGATGTCGAGCACGACCATCCACGCGAGCAGGGCCAGACCCAGGCTGACGGTCAGGCCGACCACGCCGAAAATCGAGCCGACGAGTGTGGCGGCGGTATCCTCCTGAGTGATCAGGTACATCAGGATCATCACGACGAGCGCATGAGGGATCCGGTGCGTGAGGACCGGGATCGTGGCGATCAGGCAGGACAGCGTCAGCCGAAGGGTCGCGGCGCCTCGTCCGGGCGTGGGCGCGAGCTCGCGGCGCAGAAAATCGATGAGCCCGGCCGCCGTCACCGGCTCACACTCTTCAAGGTCCCATTCACGGTCGCGACCGCCGAGGCGCCGAGCCGGAAGGACTCGTCGGGGTCCTCCACCTTGATGCGCACCGGAAAGCGGGCCGCCAATCGGATCCAGTCGAGCGAGCGCTCGACACGGGGGAGCCCCATGACGCTAGTGCCGTTTTCCGGCAGGACCGCCCAGCCGAGGCCCACGACCGTGCCGCGGAAATGCCGGCCGGGCTGGGACTGGAGGTAGAGGTCCACGGGCGCCCCGGCGGGAATGTGGCGGAGCTGCGTCTCGCGAAAGTTCGCCATCACGTACCACGTGGCCGTATCGACGAGCGTGAATACCTCTGCGCCGGCGCGAGCGTATGCGCCGACGGAGATATTGAGGTTGACGACGCGGCCGCTAAAGGGAGCCCGGACGCGGGTGTACTCGAGATCCAGCTCGGCGGCGTGCACCGACGCCTCTGCCGAAGCCACGCGAGCGTTCATGCCCGCGACCTGTCCAACAGAATCTTCCGCCCGCGCCCGATCGCTCCTGGACGCCTTGAGAGCGGCCCCGGTCGCTACGTGCTGGGCCCGCGTTGCCGCCAATGTCGCCACCGCCGCCACTTTCCTGGCTCGAGCCTCGTCGAGGGCGGCGTCGGTGGCCAGGACCGATGTCCGCGCCTGCTCCACGGCCATGGAAGCCGAGATCCGCTTGGTGCGGGCTTCCTCCACCCGGTCCGCGGTCACGAACTGGCGAGGGAGCAGCGGCTCGAGACGCCCAAGGTGATCTTCGGCCTGCTTGAGCTCGGCCTCCGCGCGGCGCAGAGCTGCCTCGGAGGCCACTCGCTGCGCTTCCAGCCGGGCAATCTCGGCGTCAGCGGCCACCGGATCGGTCTCCCGCCGCCTGACGTCGGCCGCCGAAGCGTCAAGCTGGGCGGCCGCCCGCGCGACGCCCGCCGTGGCTGAAGCGACTCCGTTCCGCAGCCCATCGACGTCCTTGCCCGTCAGGGCCAGCGAAGCCTGTGCCCGCGCGAGAGCAATCTCGTACGGGCGCGGGTCGATCAGGAAGAGCAGGTCGCCCTGCTTGACCTGCTGATTGTCGCGGACGTGGAGCTCGACGATGTGCCCGTTGACCTGCGGCGCGATGCCCACGAAGTTGGCGCGGACCGTGGCGTCGTCCGTCTGCGGCCGAGTTTCCCACTGCAGCAGCGTGACGATGACGGCGAGGACCGCTCCGGTGACGAAAAGGGCACCAAGCAGACGACCCAGCGGGCGCCGGAATCCAGGCTCTGGCGAATGTTCGAGGTCGCTCATGTCTCTTAGACCCTGAAGAATGCCACCCAGAGGACCAGGGTGACGAAAATGGCGAGGCTCGGGTAGGCCAGCGCCCGCGGCCCGACGTAAGGATCGATCCCGGTGCGTACAAGGAACAGCCGCACGAGCAGCGCCGCCACGACGCCGATCAGGACACACAGCATCCACGACGGGAAGAATGAGCCGATGATGTTGATCTGGGGGCCCATTACCTGCCCCGCGTCGAGTCGCCGGTGCTGAATGCCAACGCGGCCGAGGCATTCAGGAGCTGGAGCTTCGTGTCGACCTCGACGAACCGGGCCCGGCTCAGCTCGCGGCGGGAAGCCAGGAGGTCGGTCAAGGTGCTCAGTCCGTGGCGATAGGATTCCAGGATGGATTCGTACGTTTGCTCGGACGCCGTGACGAGGGCGGCAGCCACATCGAGCCGACGCACGGCGAGGTGGACATCCGTGTACGCCTTCCACACCTCGCTGACGGCCCGATCCCGGGCGGCGGTCACCTCGTTCTCGGCGGCGCGCCGCTCGGCTTCCGCCAGCTCGACCCGTCGACGCGTGGCGCCGCCCTCGAAGATATTCCACTCGATATTGATTCCGATGCCGTAGCTGGGCTCCGCGGCACTGAACCACCCGGTGTTGCTGTTTCCCCCGGTGATCCGCGCCTGGCCCAGTATCGAGTTGACATTCCCGACGAGCGACAGCGTCGGGAAGTAGTCCGCCCGTGCCCGGCGCACCTCCGCTTCCTTGGCGCGCACGACTGCCACTTTGGCGATCAGATCCGGGCGCTTCTCGAGGGCCTGCTCGATCACCTTGTCCACGGAATCCGCGAGGGCGGCCGGGGGCGGCAGCTCTGAAAAGTCGGTGACGCGAATCGCCGTCGTCGGGGTGATCCCAACGCTCTCCGCCAGCGTCACCTGCGCGTCACGTTCCCGGGAGAGCACGTCCTCCAGATCGAAGGCGGCCTGGGCCTCCTGCTGCCTGGCGAGGGAGACCTCCGGCAGCGTGGCCAGCCCCGTCCGCAGCTGTTCCTCGGCGGCTTCGCGAACGGCCAGGGCCGCGTCGAGGGAGCTCTGTGCGACCATGATCTTCCGCTGGAGGCTCGTCAGGGCCAGAAACGCGCGTTGGACGCCGAAGATGATCTCCTGGTGCTTCCGATTGAAGCCCAGGTTGGCTGACAGCAGGCGTTCCTTGGCCGCGTCGAGGGCATTCCCCCGACGTCCAAAATCAAGCAAGAGCCATCGCAGTTTTAGCGCGGGTACCGCCTGCTCCAGATCCACGCGCCAAAACCCGTTGGGAGCGACATCTTTGGGCGCAGGAACGGCTTCGCTCTGGTAGCCGCCGAGGGCCGCCAGGGCAAGCACCGGGAAGTACTCGCTCTGGACCAGGCCGATTCCGATCGCCGCCTGACGGGCCTTCTCCCACGCCACACGGGTCTCCGGATTGGTCCGCTGGGCGAGGTCGATCAGCTCGACGAGATCGTAGCGCTTCTGCGGGTCGATGGGCACGCGCTCGGCTGCCTTGAGCACGTTCGTGTACTCCTGCAGCGCGGGCTGCCGCCAGGGCGTACTCGCGTTTGGCGCCACCTGGCGGCTGAGCCGCTCGGGCATGTCGCCATTGGCTCGAGTGGACGGTGACAGCTCCAGACTGGTGTCCTGGGCTACCGCTTGAGGGGCCCAGCAGATCAGCAGGGCGCTTAGGAGCCACGCGGCCGGCACTCCGACAGCCGCCCGAGACATCACGGGAAGCAAGCGGGTCAGCCCTTCGAAATCCAAGTTAGGCATCGCGCACCTCCCAATACCTTGGGCCTCTCGTTCTCTGGTGCCCCTTTCGCGCATCTCCTCGTCGCCGTGAGCCGTCAAGAGTAGCCTAGCCGGGCTGAGGCGTCCACCCGACCTTGGGCCCTACCGTTTCTGCAGGCGGGTGATGATGTCGGCGAGACCCAACGTCTTGAGGACCCCGGGAGACGCTTCTTCGACGGCGAGCGGCTCATGGCAGGTGCTGCAGTCTTGGGTGATGGTCATCTTCTTGTCGGATGTGGAGTGCGATCCGTCATGGCAGCGAAAGCATCCCGGGAAATCGGTATGGCCGAGATTGTTGGGGTACGTGCCCCAGGTGACCTTGAGATCGGGAAACACGTTCCGGTTGTAGATAGCGGCGATCTCGGCGCCGGCCTCGGAGATGTCACGCGAGCGCTGGGATGAGATGGCCGGGTCACTCTGTTGATAGACACGAGCCAGCATCGCCGGGATGGTACGCGAGGCCTCCTCGTTGCTCGAGTACGTTGCCTTGAGCAACTCGACTGCACGCTTCTTGATGAAGGGGAGGGTTGGAGAGATCCGCCCCACCCCCATGGCCCTGTCCACCGCGCGCTCCGGAAGCTCCAAGGTGTGGGTCGGACGGTTGTGGCAGTCGACACACTGCATCTGATGGCGGGGCAGGCTCGCGACGGACTGCGCGGTTGAGCCATCCTCCCAGAATGTCCGGGTTTCGGCCGTGCGCCGATTCCGATACTCCACCCAGGGAATGGTCTGACGTTTGGCATCGGCCGCGGCGTACTGGATTTCGACTCCGGGACCGAGATGCTTCCCGTGAATGCCGCCCAGATCTCCCCCGCCCGTGAGCATCATCAACACTGTCTGGGTTTGCGTGTTGGTCGCGTCGTCCTGGAAGTGGAAAATCACGCGGAGCTTGACGGCGTCGAACTTCTGGGGCCAGTGGCACTGCTCGCACGTGACGCGCGAGGGGACGAGGCGGTTGGTCTCCAGGGCCGATCCAATCGGGTAGCGGACGCGGTGGAACACGACGTCCATCAGCTGCCGGGTGCCGGCCGCCTTGCTCTGCACCCATCCCACCGCGCCCGGTGCCACGTGGCAATCCACGCATTCGACGTTGGCGTGCGGCGAGTTCTGATGAGACGTGAACTCCGGCTTCATCACGTGGCAGGCCTGTCCGCAGAACTGGGGCGTCTCCATGTAGTTCACGGCACGGTATGTGCCCTGTGTCCCGATGACGATGTTGGCGACCGTGGTTACGGCGAAGAAGATCGCAAGCTTCCGAATGTAGGCTCGCCGGTCGGGGGCCTGTCCCAGCCCTTCCTCCATGCGCCCAATGCGCCGTCGGGCCAGGAACATCCCGAGCGCGATCAATATCAGACCAAAGATGAAGATGACCGGGATCAGAATGAAGACGATGATGCCGCTGTACGGATTGCTGGCGTGCCCTCGTAGCTGGATCGGCAGGACGAACAGCCACGAGAAGCCGGCGGTGGTCACCATAGCGACGCCCAGCATGCCGATCCAGTGACTGGTCAGCAGGACGAGTACGGGAGGTCTTGGGGTGTCAGTCATGGTTTGTCCTCGCCCTCTCTTACCGGAGGAATGAAACTTGAAGACTTTCTCGTCGTTCACTCGCCGAAGGTGCGGTCGAACTGCCTCCGGGCCGCGTTGTCCACGACGCTGCGGAATTTCCGGTAGCGCGTGAGGAAGCGCTTGCCGTCCTTGGTGAGCCGCATGCCGCTATCGGGCCCGCCTCCCGGCGCCCGCTCGACGAACTTGAAGTCGGCCGCCTTTTCGAGATCCCGCAGGTAGCCCCACGCGTTGCGGTAGGACATCTCGAGCTCCTGGGCCGCCTTCTTGAGCGACCCCTTCGCGTCGATCAGCTCGAGC